>NZ_JBFUBW010000014.1:0-181196 GCF_056405555.1 Variovorax sp. P1_G12
CCATGAACGGCGCCAGGCCGGTGCCGGTGCCGAACAGGTAGAGCCGCTTGCCCGGCAGCGTGTAGTCGGTCAGCAGCGTGCCGGTCGGCTTGCGGCCGACGATGACGGTGTCGCCGACCTGGATGTGCTGCAGCTTCGAGGTCAGCGGGCCTTCCTCGACCTTGATGCTCAGGAACTCCAGGTGTTCCTCGTAGTTCGGGCTCACGATGCTGTAGGCCCGCAGCAGGGGCTTGTCGTTGACCTTCAGGCCGATCATCGTGAAGTGGCCGTTCGAGAAGCGCAGGGCCGGATCTCGGGTGGTCGTGAAGGTAAACAGGCGGTCGGTCCAGTGGTGGACGCTCAGCACACGTTCTTCGCTGAATGCACTCATGGTTTCTTCTCCGTCAGTAGGGGCGGCGCCTCTCGCAGCGCGACTTTCATGTAGTGAATGCTACATCAAAGTGGAGTGAATGCTACACAAGCTGCGCAATGACCGCAAGCTGCCCAGGGTCCGCGAGGACGCGCCATTCGCCAAGGTCTGCGACCTCCACGGAGATCGTCGCGCGCACCCGACCCGCCAGCAGGCGAAAATCCACGGAATGCACCGACACAGACTTCCGCAGATACCCATCCAGGCGCTTGGCGCTGCGGCCCTGGCAGCCGCCGTCCTGGCGGGCTGCGCCTCCTCCGCGCCATCGACGGCACCGGCGTCGGACCCGCCGCCCGGCCCGGCCGCAACCGCCCGGCCGGCGATGCCGCCCCCGACCCCGAAGCCCACGGGCGCGGACGATGCGACGCTCCAGCAGGGATTCGGACGCTGGGTCGCGGACTTTCGCGCCAGCGCGCGCGAAGCGGGCATCAGCGAGGCGACGCTTCGCGCTGCGTTCGACGACGTGCACTACCTGCCGCGCGTTGTCGAACTGGATCGCGCCCAACCCGAATTCACGCGCACGGTCTGGGACTACCTCGACAACACCGTGACGCCCCAGCGCGTCGCGCTGGGCCAGGACAAGCTGCTGCAGGTTCGCGCCGAAGCCGATGCGGCGGCCGCGCGCTACGCCGTGCCCCCCGGCATCGTGGTCGCCATCTGGGGCATGGAGAGCAACTTCGGCAGCAACTATGGCAGCACCCCGACCATCGATGCACTGGCGACCCTGGGCTTCGAGGGCCGCCGCGAGGAGTGGGCGCGCCGTGAATTGCTCGCGGCGTTGAAGATCCTCGACCGGGGCGACATCGACCGCGATCACATGATCGGCTCCTGGGCAGGGGCCATGGGCCAGACACAGTTCCTGCCGTCGAATTTCCTGGCCTACGCGGTGGATGCCGACGGGGACGGCCGGCGCGATATCTGGGGCAGCATGGCCGACGTCACGGCCTCGACGGCCAACTTTCTCTCGAAGTCGGGCTGGAAGGCGGGCCAGCCTTGGGGCGTGGAGGTGCAGTTGCCGACGGGCTTCGACCACGGCCGTGCGGACGCTGCCGTGCGCCAGTCCAGCGCGCAATGGGCCGCCGAGGGCTTGCGAAGCGCGGACGGCCGGCCGTTGCCGGACTTCGCGGACGGCTCGATCCTGCTGCCCGCGGGTGCGCGTGGCCCCGCCTTCCTGGTCGGACCCAATTTCCGCGCGATCCTGCGCTACAACAACTCGACCAGCTATGCGCTCGCGGTCGGTCTGCTTTCACAGCGGCTGACCGGCGGCCCCGGCGTGCAGGCGCCCTGGCCGCGCGATCTGGCGGCGCTTTCGCGCACTGAGCTGCTGGAGCTTCAGACCGCCTTGAACCAGCGCGGCTTCGCCGCCGGCACGCCCGACGGCATGATGGGGCCGGCGACCCGCGACGGGATTCGCCGGTACCAGCGCAGTGTCGGCCTGCCCGCGGACGGCTTCCCGAGCGCGGCCGTGCTGCAGCGCTTGCGTGAGCCTTAGGGCATGCGGGTTCCGGCTACAGCGCACCCGCCGGCCTGTCGCCGCGTTCCGAGAGTTTTCGCTCCAACGCAGCCATCCCGGCAGGGACATTGAGAGATGCGCCGTTGGCCTCCATGCTCAGCCCCAGCGCATGCAGGGTGCGAAAGAGATGGTGTTCCCTGCATTGCTCGCCCATCTGCCCGATGCGCAGAATGTTGAGTCCGAACGACCCTGAGATCTCCACCTTGTGCGTGCTCGACATGTGGCTCCGGACGCGGTCCGCCGCCACGGCGGCGGGCACGTTGATGCCAACCACCGAGTTCAGGCGCGAGGGTGCCTCGACCAGCAGCGTCAGGCCCATCGCTTCGATGCCGGACTGGAGCGCTTCGGAACAGACGCGATGGCGCCGGAAGCGGGCGGACAGGGTCTCTGCGCAGACCAGGCGGAGTGCCTCGTGCAGCGCGAGGATGCCCGACACCGGCGCGGTGTAGTGGTAGGAGCTCTGGTTCCAGAACTTGTCCGCCAGCTTCGCGTCCAGACACCAGTGCGGCAGGGTGTCCTGTCGCCGTTCGATCGCCTCCCAGGCGCTTTGGGAAAACGCAAGCAGCGAAACGCCCGGGATCGACGACAGACCCTTCTGTCCCCCGGTGATGACGGCATCGATCTGCCAGTCGTCCATCTCGAGCGGCATGGTGCTCAGCGTGCACACGGCATCCACGATGACCAGGCACCCATGCGCCTTGGCGAGTCGTGCGATTTCCTGCAGTTCCCGGTTGAGGACCGTATTCGAAGTTTCGCCCTGGACAATGGTCAGCACGTCGTACTTGCCGGTGCGCATGCGCGCTTCGACCAGAGCGGGCCGGGCGCTGGCGTTGTCCTCGACTGGGAGGACGTCGACATGGCCGCCCACCCGGCGTGCCATCTCCGCCATGCGCTGGCTGAAAAAGCCGTTGGTGACGCTGAGGACGGTCGTGCCCGGCGCCACCAGGTTGGTGATGGCCATTTCCATCGCGGCCGAACCGGGACCCGCCACGCCCAGGACATGCGGCGAGGCGGTCTGAAACACATAGCGGCCCATGTTCTTCACCTGCTCGATGACCTTGCTCATGGTCTCTCCCAGGTGATTGATGACGATGGAATTCGCATACGCGACGCGATGGGGAATCGGCACGGGGCCGGCGCCCATCATCAACAAGGGTTCGTCCGGCAGGATGCTTTCGAGAGGACTGATGTGCGGGGGAGGCAGATACGTCACGAGTTGGCTTGTGGATGGTTGAGGTGCAGTCGCAGGAATTGCGGGCAGCGGAATGCGCATGGCAGTCTAGCCGTGGCACCGCCACGCGTGCTGGAATTCAGCGTCATTCGCAGGTCGACTTGAGTTCGATGTCGGCCCCGCACTTCGAGGCCCGTCTCTGCCTTCAGTTCGTTCAGCGCACGCTGCAGTTGCGGGGCTACGGGCTCGCCTGCAGCATCGCCGCCATCTTCTGATGGATCAGATTGACCGCCTTCAGGGGCCGCAGCATCACCTTGAACTCGGTGATCCTGCCTTCGTCGTTCCACTTGATCATGTCGACCCCGTTGATGCCGATGCCGTCCAGCTCGAGCTCGAACTCGAGCACCGCGTCCCGCTCTCCCGTGAGCTCTCGAACGTAGCGGAACGAGGGGTTGAAGAAGACCTGAAATGCGGCGGCGAGGTACTTCTTCGTGATGGCTTTTCCGACTTGCGGCGTATGGACCACCGGTGAATGGAAGGTCGCGTCGTCGGCAAGAAGCGCGTCGAGTCCTGGCGCGTTGCGTTCCCTGACGAGTTGATGCCAGGCGGCGATCGGGCTGGATGTCATGAATGGTTCCCCCAACATTGCGGATGAGGCCGCGACTCTGCCCCGGACCGGCCGGAAAGACAAGCGCCGCTCAAGCGGGCTGGGCGGTCCGCGAGTGGTCTTTCCCCGGCTTGGCTTCCAGCACCTCGCCCAGCACGCGAACGCCCGCATCGACGGCCGCCGCCGGCACGCTGCCGAAGCCCAGCACGAGGCCGTTGTCGCTGACCGGCGTGATCGCGAAGCGGCCGATGGGCGAGGTGGTGACCTGGCGCAGGTCGGCGTCGTGCGCCGCCGCGGTCTCGGACACGTGGGCCGGCAGTCGTGCGATGGTGTGCAGGCCGCCGTGCGTCGGCACGATGTCGAGCAAGCCGGCCAGGCGCCGCTGGCAGGCTTCGGCCAGGGCCTCGTAGCGTTCCAGGTACAGGTGCCGCATGCGGCGCAGATGGGCCGCGAAATGCCCCTCGTCGATGAACTCCGCCACCACCGCCTGGGTGTGCGACGGCACGCCCTGCAGGAAGTGGCTCATGATCGTGCGGAAGGTGTCGACCAGGGCCGGCGGCGCCACCAGGTAGCCCAGCCGCAGCGCGGGAAACAGCGATTTGCTGAAGGTGCCGACGTAGATCACCAGGCCGGTCGTGTCCACGCTCTTGAGCGTCGGCAGCGGCCGGCCGCCGAAGAAGAACTCGCCGTCGTAGTCGTCCTCGATGATCCAGGCGCCCGCCCGCTCGGCGGCATGCAGCAGCGCGAAGCGGCGCTCCAGGCTCATCACGCTGCCCAGCGGCTGCTGGTGCGAGGGCGTCACGAAGGCCAGCCGGAAGCGCGGCGCCAGGCGCAGGCCCTCTTCGACGCACAGGCCTTCGTCGTCGACCGGCACCGGGACCAGCTCGGCACCGGTGGCGATCAGGCTGTTGCGCGCGCCGATGGCGCCGGGGTTCTCGAACCAGATCTTGTCGCCCGGATTCAGCAGCGTCGAGCCGATCAGGTGAAACGCCTGCTGGGCGCCGCCGACGATGAACAGCTGCTCCGGGTCGCAGGTGATGCCGCGATTGGCGCGCAGGTGCGAGGCGATGGCGCGCCGCAGTTGCGGCGATCCGTTCGGGTCGCCATAGCCCATCAGCTCGTCGCGCCCGCCGCGCAGGTACTTGGCGGACAGGCGCGCCCACTGCGCGACCGGGAAGGCGTCGAAGGCCGGCAGCGCCGTGGTGAAGGCGCGTGCCACATGCGGCAGCCGCTGACGCGTGCCGAAGCGCTGCACCGCCTGCGTCATCACCGTCGACAGCACCGGCGACGCTGCCCGGAGGGCCGCGGCCTGCGATCTCGCGGGCATCGGGCGGCTCGCGCCCAGGGCGGCGCTGACGAAGGTGCCGGCGCCGGTGCGCGACTCGACCAGTCCTTCGGCGGTGAGCCGGTCGAACACCTCGATCACCGTCGTGCGCGACACGCCGAGGTCGCGCGCCAGGGTGCGGCTGGCCGGCAGGCGGTCGCCGGCCTGGAAACCGCCGGTCAGGATCATCTCGCGCAGCGCCACGCAGACCCGGGTGCTCACCGGCTGATGGGACGAGGGGTCGATGCGCAAGGACAGCAGCAGCGATCCGCCGGCACGTTTGACCATCGCGTCTCCTGATTGTGGTTTTCAAAATGGTATCAGCCAAACATCAGAATGGACCTGTCTCCAAGGCCACTTCACGCGGACCATCCGGCTTTTCTAGTCCCGGCACAGGCACGCAGCTTCATGAAGATCCAGAAGATCGAGACCTTTTGCAACCTGCACGTCGGCTTCGTGCGCGTGACCGCGGAAGACGGCGCGCAGGGCTGGGGCCAGGTGTCGCCCTACAACGCCGACGTCACCGCCCAGGTGCTGCACCGGCAGGTCGCGCCCTGGTCGCTGGGGCAGGGCGGCGAGGACCTGGATGCGCTGGTCGACCGCATCGCCGAGCGCGAACACAAGTTTCCCTGCGCCTACCTGTACCGCGCGATCGGCGGCCTCGACACCGCGCTGTGGGACCTGCGCGGCAAGCGCGAAGGCAGGAGCGTGTGCGAGCTGCTGGGCGGCACGCCCGGCCGGCTGCGCGCCTATGCCTCGTCGATGAAGCGCGACATCACGCCCGAGGACGAGGCCCGCCGCATGCTGCGGCTGCGCGACGCGCACGGTTTCGACGCCTTCAAGTTCCGCGTCGGCGCCGAATGCGGGCACGACGTCGACGAATGGCCCGGCCGCACCGAGGCCATCGTGCCCACGATGCGCCGCGCGCTGGGCGACACGGCCGCGTTGCTGGTGGATGGCAACAGCGGCTTCTCGCCCGCGCGTGCGATCGAGGTCGGACGCCTGCTGGAAGACCAGGGCATCGAGCACTTCGAGGAGCCCTGTCCCTACTGGGAGCTCGATCAGACGCAGCAGGTGCGCGAGGCGCTGAAGCTCGACGTCACCGGCGGCGAACAGGACTGCTATCTGCCGATGTGGAAGCACATGATCGCCACGCACACGGTGGACATCGTCCAGCCCGACGTCTGCTACGTCGGCGGCCTCGCGCGGACCCTGCGCGTCGCTGCGATGGCGGCGCAAGCGGGCCTGCCGTGCACACCGCATAGCGCCAACCTGTCGATGGTCACGGTGTTCACGATGCACCTGCTGCGGGCGATACCCAACGCCGGCAAGTACCTGGAGTACTCGATCGAGGGCCCGGACTACTACCCGTGGCAGGAGGGCCTGTTCGTGCACGCGCCGTACGAGGTGCGCGACGGGCATGTCGCGGTCCCGGACGAACCCGGCTGGGGTGTCGAGATCGATCCCGAATGGCTGGCGCGGTCGCGCTACCAGGTGTCGGAGCGCGCCGCGTGAACGCCGGGCTCCAGGCGCTGGTGCGCGAGGCACAGGCCAACGGCCGCATTGCCGACCTGCCCGGAGAGCACTTCATCGACGGCCGCTTCGTGCCCGCGGCCCGCGGTGGGCGCATGGAGACCTTCGACCCGGGAACCGGCGAGGCCTTCGCCTCCTTCGCGGCCGGCGATGCCGACGATGTGGACGCCGCGGTGCGCGCCGCACAGGCGGCCCTGCGCGGGCCGTGGCGATCCATGACGCCGGCCGAGCGCGGCCGGCTGCTGTGGCGCATCGCCGGGCGCATCCGCGCCTCGGCCAACCGGCTGGCCGTGGCCGAGACCCTGGATTCCGGCAAGCGGCTGTCCGAGGCGCTGGGCGACGTGGCCGGCGCCGCCGCCACCTTCGAGTACTACGCGGGGGCCTGCGACAAGCACCAGGGCGACAGCATCCCGCTGGGCACCGACCACCTGGCCTTCACGCTCAACGAACCGGCCGGCGTGACGGCGCACATCATCCCGTGGAACTACCCGCTGTCGACGGCGGCGCGCGGCATGGCGCCGGCGCTGGCGGCCGGCTGCACGGTGGTGGCCAAGCCGGCCGAGCAGACGCCGCTGACCGCGCTGATGCTGGCCGAGCTGTGCGCGCTGGCCGGGCTGCCGGCGGGGGTCTGCAATGTGGTCACCGGCACCGGTGCGGCAGCCGGCGCGGCACTGGTCCGGCATCCGGGCGTGCAGCACATCAGCTTCACCGGCTCGGTCGCGACCGGCATCGACGTGATGCAGGCGGCGGCGCCGCACGTCACGCGGCTGGTGCTCGAACTGGGCGGCAAGTCGCCGGTCGTGGTGCTGGCCGATTGCGACATCGAGCAGGCGATCGAAGGCGTGCTGGGCGCGATCTACGAGAACGCGGGGCAGATCTGCTCGGCGGGCTCGCGCCTGGTGATCGCGCGCGAGATCCACGAGGCCTTCGTCGACCGGCTGCAGGCGCGCGCGCAGGCCATGCCGTTGGGGCACGGCCTGCGCGACTGCGGCATGGGGCCGGTGAGTTCGCTGGCGCACCGCGAAAGAATCGCGGGCTACGTGGACCGGGCTCGCGAACGGGGCGTCAGGGTGCGCACGGGCGGGCAGGCCTGCGCCGATCCGCAGACCGGACGCGGCTGGTTCTACCCGCCCACCATCCTCGACGACGTGCCGGCGATGGACGAGGCGGTGCAGCAGGAGATCTTCGGCCCGGTGCTGGCGGTGCAGGTGTTCGACGACCTGGCGCAGGCGGTGGCATTGGCCAACGGCACGGCCTACGGCCTGGTCGCAGGCGTCTACACGCGCAGTTTTGCGGCAGCGCACCAATTGGCGCGCGACATCGATGCCGGGCAGATCTTCATCAACGAGTATTTCGCGGGGAGCATCGCGGTGCCGTTCGGCGGCAACAGGCGATCGGGCTTCGGCCGCGAAAAAGGCCTGGAAGCCCTGCGCAGCTACAGCCGGATCAAGTCCGTGGCGGCAAGGATTTCCTGAATGGAACTGGTATGACGAAGTTTCGAGAATGGCACTGTCCGGCCGACCACCCGGTTTCTAGACTGCGCCACGATGGGGGAACACCGTGCAAGATCGACTGACAAGGAGTGAAGCAATGAAGAGCCCTTTGATTCGCAGGCGCCTGACGCTGGGAGCGCTGGCCGTGATGGGCGCGTTGCTGGCGCACCCGGCCGCCGCGCAGCAGCAACTGACCATCGTGTCCTTCGGCGGCGCCTTCCAGGAAGCGCAGATGAAGGCCAAGTGGGCGCCCGCCGCCAAGGCCCTGGGCATCACGCTCAAGGAAGAAACCTACACCGGCATCGCCGACCTGCGCCTGAAAGCCAAGGCCGGCGCCGTGACCTGGGACATCGTCGGCAGCGGCGCGGGCAGCGCCGCGCGCGCCGGTGCCGAAGGCCTGCTGGAGCCGATCGACTACAAGACAGTGGACGTCTCGACCTTCGGTCCCGGCCTGGCGTCGGAGTTCTGCGTCGGCGGCACGGTGTTCTCGAACGTGTTCGCGTTCAACACCAAGACCTATCCGGACGGCCATCCGCAGCCGCAGACCTGGGCCGACTTCTGGGACGTGAAGAAATTCCCCGGCAAGCGCTCGTACCGCAACGCCGTGGCGGGCTCGCTCGAACCGGCGCTGATGGCCGACGGCGTGCCGCCCGAGAAGGTCTATGAAGTGCTGTCCGCCCCGGGCGGCATCGAGCGCGCCCTCAAGAAGATCAAGGAGCTCAAGCCCCACATCGCCGTCTGGTGGTCGTCGGGTGCGCAACACGCGCAACTGATGAAGGACGGCGAGGTCGACATGGTGACCGGCTGGAACGGCCGCTTCGACGGCGTCATCAAGGACGGCGGCAAGGTCAAGTACGGCTACAACCAGGCGATCCTGGACGTCGACTGCTATGCCGTGCCCAAGGGGGCGCCGAACCAGGCGCTGGCCATGAAGTTCCTGAACGAGATCGGCAAGCCGCAGTACCAGGCCGAACTGGTGAAATTCATCAACTACGGGCCCACCAACAAGAAGGCCTTCGAAGGCAGCGCGATCGATCCGGTCGTGGCCAAGGGACTGCCCACTTATCCGGACAATGTTTCGAAGCAGATGCTGCTCGACGCGGGCTGGTACCTGAAGAACGAGGCCCGGGCCGCGCAGCTGTACCAGAACATGCTCACCGAATAGCGCTTGCGGCCTCGGCTCCGCGATACTCGACCAGGGGCCCGCCCGACGGGCGGAGACTTCTCTTCCAGAAAGCAGGTTGATGCATGGTGCGCAATTCGTCGCTGCCGATCTCGATGCGGCAGGTGACCAAGAAGTACGGCAATGTCTTCGCACTGGACCATGTCGACCTGGACATTCGCAGCGGCGAGTTCCTCACGCTGCTGGGGCCATCGGGGTCGGGCAAGACCACGCTGCTGACCGTGCTGGCCGGCTTCACCCGGCCCGACCACGGGAGCCTGAAGTTCGGCGATGCCGAGATGATCACCACGCCCCCGCACAAGCGGGGTGTCGGCATGGTGTTCCAGAACTACGCGCTGTTCCCGCACATGAGCGTGGCCGAGAACGTGGCTTTCGCGCTGCGGCTGCGCGGTGTCGCGCGCAGCGAAAGCGCCGAGCGCGTTGCGAAGGCGCTCGAGATGGTGCGCCTGGGCGGCTTCGGCGCCCGCGGCATCGACCAGTTGTCGGGCGGCCAGCGCCAGCGGGTGGCCCTGGCACGGGCCATGGTGTTCGAGCCGCGCATCATGCTCATGGACGAGCCGCTGTCGGCACTCGACAAGCAGCTGCGCGAGCACATGCAGATCGAGCTGCGGCAACTGCACGACAAGCTCGGCATGACCACCGTCTACGTGACCCACGACCAGCGCGAGGCGCTCACCATGTCGGACCGCATCGCGGTCGTGAATGGCGGCCGCATCGTGCAGCTCGACACGCCCCGTGCGATCTACGAGCGCCCGGCCCATCGTTTCGTGGCCGAGTTCATCGGTGAATCGACCTTCGTGCCGGTGACGGTGGTGCAGGGGCACGTGCGGCTGGCCGAGCGCACGCTGCGCGCCGCCGAGCATCCGGGCGTCGATGGCGCGCGGCTGCTGATGTTGCGGCCCGAGCGGCTGCAACTGCTGGACGCGGGGCCGACGCAGGCCCCCGACGGGCTCAATGTCTTCGACGGCAGGCTGGTGGCGCAGGTCTACCAGGGCGACAGCGCCCTGCTGCATGTGGCACTGGACGGCGGCACGATGGTCTGGCTGCGGCATGCCACGCACGGCACGGGCAAGGCCGCACCGGAGCCGGGCGCCGCGGTGCGGCTGGGCCTGAGTCCGCAGGACACCGTGCTGCTGCCGGCCGAAGGTTCGGCCGCATGACGGCATTGACCGCGGCGCGTGCCGGGCCGACCCACGCGCAGCCCATCGCGACGCCGAACGCGCAAGCGCTGCGCCGCGTCGCGCAATGGGAACGCCTCGGGCTGCTGGGGCTGGTGGCGCCGGCATTGCTGCTGATCGCCGTCACGATGCTGGCGCCGGTGGGCTGGCTGTTCTACCTGTCGCTGTTGTCCGACGACGGCCAGTGGAGCTTCGAGCACTACCAGCGGATGTGGGAGCAGCCCTCGTACTGGCGCACCTTCGCCACCACCTTCCAGGTCAGCCTGATGACCACCGGCCTGTGCATGCTGATCGGCTATCCGCTGGCCTACTGCCTGTCGGAGCTGCCGAGGCGCGCGGCCAACCTCTGCATGATCGCGGTGCTGCTGCCGCTGTGGACCTCGCTGCTGGTGCGCACCTATGCCTGGCTGGTGCTGCTGCAGCGCAAGGGCCTGGTCAACGGCTGGGGCATCGCGCTGGGCTGGTGGGACGAGCCGCTGGCGCTGGTGCACAACCTGACCGGCACGCTGATCGGCACCGTGCACGTGATGCTGCCGTTTCTCATTCTTCCGCTGTACTCGGGCATGCGCGCCATCGATCGCGACTACCTCAAGGCCGCGGCCAACCTGGGCGCCTCGCCGGCACGCAGCTTCTGGCTGGTGTTCCTGCCGCTCTCGCTGCCCGGGCTGACCAGCGGCGCCGTGATCGTCTTCATCCTGTGTCTGGGCTTCTACATCACGCCGGCCGTGCTCGGCGGGGGCAAGGTGATCATGGTGTCGAGCCGCATCGCCAACGACATCGAGGTGTTCTTCAACTGGGGCGCGGCCAGCGCGCTGGGCGTGGTGCTGCTGGTGCTCACGGTGGCGGTGATCCTGGTCGCATCCAGGCTGATGGGCGCGCGCGGATTGCTCGGCGGGCAGGAGGTGCGATGAGCATGCCCGACTGGCTCAGGCATCCCGTCACGCAGACCCAGGTCACCCGTGGCCAGCGCCTGTGGCTCTACGCGCTGGCGGCGCTCGTGATGCTGTTCCTGGTGATTCCGACCCTGATCGTGATCCCGATGTCGTTCTCGGCATCGCAGTACCTGGAGTTTCCGCCGCGCGAATGGTCCATCCGCTGGTACGCGAGCTACTTCGCCTCGTCGTCCTGGATGCAGGCGACCGCCACCTCGCTCAAGGCGGCCGCGCTGACCACGCTGGTGGCGACGCCGCTCGGCACGATGGCGGCCTATGGCCTGCACGCCTCGCGCTGGCGCTTCGCGGGGCCGATGACGATGCTGCTGTTGACGCCGATGGTCGTGCCGGTGATCCTGATCGGCATCGGCGTGTTCTACGCCTACGTGAAGCTCAAGATGGTCAACACCCTGCTGGGCCTGGCGCTCGCGCACAGCATGCTGGCGGTGCCGGTGGTGATGATGGTCGTCGCGTCGGCGCTGAAGTCCTTCGACCTGAACCAGGAGCTGGTGGCGCGCAGCCTGGGCGCCTCGCGCGCCCGGGCCTTCTGGCTGGTGACCCTGCCGCAGATCCGCTTCAGCGTGGTGACCGCGGCCGTGCTGGCCTTCCTCACGTCGTTCGACGAGGTCATCGTGTCGCTGTTCGTCTCGGGCGGCGACCATTCGACCCTGACGCGCAACATGTTCAATGCGCTGCGCGACCAGGTCGACCCGACCATCGGCGCGATCTCCACGCTGATCATCGCCGTGACCTCGCTGCTGCTGGTGTTCACGCAGTTCGTGGGCAAGCGCGTTTGATGCGCACTGAAGGCACTGCCGCTTCGTGACGGAATTCGACTTCATCGTCATCGGCGCGGGCTCGGCGGGCTGCGTGCTGGCCAATCGCCTCACGGCCTCGGGGCGCCATACCGTGCTGCTGCTGGAGGCCGGCGGCAGCGATCGCCGCTTCTGGCTCAAGGTGCCGATCGGCTACGGCACCTCGTTCTACAACCCCTCGGTCAACTGGATGTACCGCACCGCGCCCGATGCCGGCCTGGCCGGGCGCGAAGGCTACTGGCCGCGCGGCAAGGTGCTCGGGGGCTCCAGCAGCATCAACGCGATGGTGTTCGTGCGCGGCCAGCCGGCGGACTTCGACGAGTGGGCCGGCATGGGGAACGCCGGCTGGGGCTGGGACGACGTGCTGCCCTGGTTCAAGAAGCTCGAAGACAGCGAGCACGGCCCCAGCGCCTGGCGCGGTGTCGGCGGGCCGCTGCATGTCAGCGACGTCTCGCAGGCGGTTCATCCGCTGTGCCAGGCCTATCTGCGCGCCGGCTCGGAGCTCGGCCTGGCGCTCAACGGCGACCTCAACGGGGCCAGCATCGAGGGTGTCGGCACCTATCAGATCACGACCCGCAACGGGCTGCGCGAATCGGCCAGCACGGCCTACCTGCATCCGGCGATGAAGCGCGCCGCGCTGACCGTGCGAACCGGTGCGCAGGCGACGCGCATCCTCTTCTCCGGCACGCAGGCCTGCGGCGTGCGCTACCTGATGGGCGGCCAGGCGCACGAGGTCCGTGCGCGGCGCGAGGTCATCCTGTCGGCGGGCGCGATCAACTCCCCGCAGCTGCTCATGCTGTCGGGCATCGGCCCGGCCGCGCAGCTGCAGGCGCACGGCATCCCCGTCGTGGCCGACCGAGGCGCGGTAGGGCGGAACCTGCAGGACCACCTGTGCATCGACCATCTTTATCGCTCGCGCGTGCCGACCCTCAACACCGAACTCGGGCCCTGGGGCGCCAAGCTCTGGGCGGGCCTGCGCTACCTGGCGGCCCGAAACGGGCCGCTGGCCCTCAGCGTGAACCAGGGCGGGGGCTTCGTGCGCTCGCGCCAGGGGCTGGATCGTCCCAATCTGCAGCTCTATTTCTCTCCGTTGAGCTATCTGCGGGCCCGTGCCGGCAAGCGCGAACTGATGCGTCCCGACCCCTATCCTGGCTTCCTGCTCGGCGCCCAGCCGTGCAAGCCGACCAGCCGGGGCCATCTGCGGCTGCAGGGGCCCGACCCGCTGGCGGCGCCCGTCATCGCGCCCTGTTCGCTGGACACCGAGAGCGACCGCCGGGACATGCTCGAGGCGACCCTGTTCCTGCGCAAGCTGGCGGCCACGCCGGCCCTCAGCGCGGTGATCGAGAGCGAGCTGATGCCGGGAGGCCAGGTCCGGTCGCATGAGCAGTTGATCGAAGACATCCGCCAGCGCGCTTCCACGGTCTTTCATCCGGTGGGCACCTGCCGCATGGGGCCCGATCCGCTGGATTCGGTCGTCGATCGCCACCTGCAGGTGCACGGCGTGCAGCGGCTGCGCGTGATCGATGCCTCCGCATTTCCGACGCTGCCCTCGGGCAACACCAATGCGCCGACCCTCATGCTGGCCGAGAAGGCCGCCGCCGGGGTGCTGGCCGATCACCAGGAACAGAGCCTTCGATGAACCACGCCGCCACCGATCTCCTGGCCGATTGCAAGCTGGCGCCCTATTGGTGGGACGACGTGCCGCGTCCGGCGATTGCCGAGGCGCCCCTGCCCGGCACGGTGGACGTGGCGGTCGTCGGTGCCGGCTACACCGGCCTGCATGCGGCGCTGCAGACCGCGCGCGGCCAGCGCTCCACGCTGGTGCTGGATGCGGAGGAGGCCGGCTGGGGCTGCAGCACGCGCAACGGCGGCCAGGTGTCGACCAGCATCAAGCCCGGCTTCGACCCACTGGCGCGCCGGCACGGGGCGCAGCGCGCCTTCGAGATCCTGAAGGAAGGGCAGCGCTCGCTGGCCTTCATCGGCGACTTCATCCGCCGGGAGCAGATCGACTGCGACTTCGGCGCCGTCGGCCGCTTCCATGCGGCGCACAACGCCGCGCAGTACGAGGCCCTGGCCCGCAGGGTCGGCGAGCAGCCCCGGGGCCTGGAGGTCGACGCCCACATGGTGCCGCGGGCCGAACAGCGCAGCGAACTCGGCTCCGACGTGTACTGGGGCGGGGCGGTGTACACGCAGCATTGCTCGGTGCACCCCGCGCGCTATCACCAGGGCTTGCTGGAACGCGCGCTGGCCGCCGGCGTGCAGGTGGCGCCGCGCACGCCGGTGGCGCGCATCGAAAGGCAGGGCGAGCGCTTTCTCGTGCATACCGCTCGCGGCGCCGTGCTGGCGCGCGACGTGGCGGTGGCGACCAACGGCTACACCGGCGCCGCCACGCCCTGGCTGCAGCGCCGCGTGATCCCGATCGGCAGCTACATGATCGCGACCGAGGAGCTGCCGCCGGGCCTGATGGACCGCCTGATCCCGAAGAACCGGATCGTCAGCGACACGCGCAAGGTCGTCTACTACTACCGGGCCTCGCCGGACCGCAAGCGCATCCTGTTCGGCGGCCGCGTCTCGCACCAGGAAACCGACCCGCGCGCCAGCGCGCCCAGGCTGCACGCCGACATGGTGAAGGTGTTCCCCGAACTCGCGGGCACGCGCATCAGCCATTCGTGGTGCGGGTTCGTGGCCTACACCTTCGACGAGCTGATGCATGTCGGCAAGCACGAGGGCATGCACTACGCGATGGGTTACTGCGGCGCCGGCGTCGGCACCTCGAGCTATTTCGGCATGCGCGTGGGCCAGCAGGTGCTGAGCCTCGCCGAAGGGCGCACCGCGCTCGACGGCCTGGCCTTCCAGACCCGGCCGCTGTACCGCGGAAACCCCTGGTTTCTGGCGCCGTCGGTGCTCTACTACCGCTGGCGCGACCGCCGGCCCGTCTGATATCAGCTGGCCGCGGCGCCGCGCCCGAGCAGGGTCTTCAGCTCACCGCTGTCGACCAGTGTCTGCAGCTCGGTCGAGCCGCCGATCAGCACACCCCTGACGAACACCATCGGGATGGTCGGCCAGCCGGTCCACATCTTGAGCGCGTTGCGCTCGCGCCAGCGGCTCAGATAGCTGCCGTATTCGAGGTAGCAAAACGGTTGCTTCGCCTGCTCCAGGATCTTGCGCGCCTTCTTCGGAAACGGGTTCATCGCCATGCCGACCACCACGATGTCGTTGGCCTGGACCGCATCCATGACCTCGCGCACGATGGCCTGCCGGTTCTCGGCCAGCTTGGTGCGGATGGCGGGATGAATGTGGGCTTCGTCTAGGACGGGACGGGACATCGATGACTTTCTCTGGGTTGCGAAGACGGGATCCGTTCTGGACCACTTGGGCCACGGGGGCGCGGAGGATTCTGCGCTATCCCCACCGCTGTCGATAATCTCGCCCCCCGACCCCATTCCGGCGGAAATGCGTAATGGAAGCGCCACGCGTCGTGGCGCGTGTCAATCGCGGAACGCGCCAAATCTGCTTTGCAACTTCTCGAGCCGGTTCACACGCTCGCCGACCTTCTTCCCAAGTTGTTGAACCACGCTGTCCATCAGGAGGTTGAACAAGCTCACGATAGGAACGGTGGAGTCCCAGAAAAAGCCCACATTTGTCTGTACATGAAACACATGCGGGGTGTGGCTGCGCGCCCAGTGGCAGTAGGCATCCGTGATGACGAACACGGGAACGCCGGATTCCGCGGCAGCCGACGCCAGCAGTTCGGCCTGATGCGCATAGCGACGGATGTCGACCAGGATCAGGCAGCGCGTCGGGCTCTTTGCAGCGCCGAACAGTTCGGAATAGGTGCCGTCAGCCCCGTCGAGAACGCGCACGCCTTCGCGCACGTAGTCGAGTCGCGCCGCAAAATCGGATGCGATGCCGCGCACGGTCTGGTAGCCGGCAACGAACACTCGCTGCGATGTCGCGACCTGCTGCACCATGGCATCCCAGTGTTCGCCCGCGGCTAGATCGTACGCACCTACCATGGCTTCGATTTCTTGGGAGAGTTGCGCGCTGCGCGTACCGGGCTCGGCGCTGTGGTCACGACGGAATTGCTCGAAGCGACCGGGGAGTCGAAGCTCTGCAGGCGCACTCAAGCGGCTGGCTTCCCGCCGAAGCGCGTCGAAGCTGTCGTAGCCCAATGTGCGCAGAAAGCGCCCAACGGTCATCGGGCTGACGCCGGATTTGCGCGCCACAGAGGCCGCGTTCTCCAGCGTCAACTCGCGAGCGTTCGCGGTCAGATAGGCGGCCAGAAGGCGCTCCGAGCGTGTCATCCCGGATGACGCCGACTCAATGCGTTCGAAAAGTGACTGGGAAGGATTCATCGGATGTCGGTGACACGGCCATAGCGCCGCATCCATTCCATGAGCGTGCTGTGATCCAGCGCTTCGACGCGCGTGTTGTCTCGGCCCACCATGGGCCGGGCGCCAATCAATGCGTTCAAGATGCTTTCCTCCACGGCTTCGACCACGCCGAGAAAGAGCGGATCGAGTGTGTGCTGAGCCAGGTACTCCGTTCGACAGACGCCATGGTTGCCGAGCGGCTGGTCCGAGTGGGTGGTGAATGCCAGCATGATATCGCCGGAGCCGTCGCCCCCCGGAGTGCCCGTTCTACCGACGCCAAGTGCGGCACGCCTTGCGAGTCGCTGGAGTTGGCTGGACAGAAGCGGGGCATCGGTTCCCACAAGGACGATGATCGAGCCTTGCTCGCGCTCGGTCGGTCCGCTGCATGGACTGCTCGAACTCGGCATGAGTTCGCCGACGGGCACGCCCAGCACGTTCAGCCATGGGCGAATGCCCATGTTGGCCTGGACCAGCACGCCCACGCGGTAGTCCTGACCCGCGACGCTCACGATGCGCGACGCTGTGCCTGTCCCACCCTTGAAGCCGTAGCAGATCATGCCGGTCCCGCCGCCGACATTGCCTTCCGCGACCGGGCCGGACGCTGCTGCTGCGATGGCTTCGAAGACGTGGGATTCGTCGATGTGCAGCCCATCCATGTCGTTGAGCACGGCGTCGCAGGTCTCCGCGACCACCGGCATCAACCACGGATATGCACCGCGGTCGCCATCGACACGGGAGAGCCATCGCACGAGTGCGTGATGGACCATGCCGATGCTGTGCGTGTTCGTCAGGCCAATGGGGCCGCGAAAGATGCCGGCCTCTTCAATCCAATGTGTCCCGGTCATCTCGCCGTTGCCGTTGAGTGCGTGGACGCCGGCTTTGACGGGCTGCAGCACGCCTGATCGGCCTCGCGGCAGAACGATCGTCACGCCCGTGCGCACCGGGCCCGCACCAACATGCAGCGCGCCGTCCCCCCGAATGAGCGTGGTCTGCCCCACTTCGACGCCTGGTATGTCGGTGATGGCGTTGGCGAGGCCGGTCTTGCCGGGAAAGCGCAAGCCCAGATCTCTCGCTCTTGTCTGTGGGGTGGTGAGGGGCAAGGGATTACTCCTAGATGGTGGTATCAAAATTGCATTGACGTGTTCAATGGTAGTCAAATAACATTTGTGTGTCATCAATCGGAAGGATGGATAGTTCAAGTGACTGGAATTTCGTGTGCGTTCAGGCGTGGTCGGGCGTGGCTGCCCGCGGTGGTTGCGGCAGCGTCCCTTCTGGTCCTGCCCAGCCTTTCCCTCGCGCAAGCCCAGAAGCCCTTCATCTGGGGCAAGCCGTCGGAGGTGCTTTCCACCGATCCGCATTCGTCGGGCGACGGCTCATCGTGGACGGTCTTCTATCTGATCTACGACCCATTGCTGAGCACGGACGACAAGCTCAACGTCACCCCCAGGCTGGCCGAATCCTGGGAGCAGGTCTCGCCCACGTCCTATGTCTTTCACCTTCGCAAGAACGCGGCGTTCTCCAACGGTCGGCCGCTGACCTCCGCCGATGTGGTGGGCAGCTTGAAGCGGCTGACAGATCCGCAGAAGGCGCGCGGCTGGGGCAAACAGATCGGTGGTGTGAGCGATGTGGTCGCGATCGATGCGCACACCGTGCGCATCGACCTGGTCAAGCCGAATACCTCCCTGCTCTCCATCCTCGCCGTCGCGACCACGTCGATCCTGCCGATGAAGGAAATCGAGGCTGGCACCTTCGACCCGGCCAAGGGAATGCTCGGCTCAGGTCCCTACAAGGTGGCACAACACCGCCAGGACGAAGCTTGGCTGCTGGAGCGCAATCCGTACTATTGGCAAAGCGGCAAGCCGGTCATGGACAGGATGACGATCCGCGTCATGCCCGACGATGCGGCGCGCCTTGCGGGCCTGCGTGACGGCAGCATCGACGTCGCGACGTTCGAGAACCCCGACACACCGCGCCTGCTGGGTGCCATCCCAAGCGTGCAGTCGGTGGTTCAGAAAACGCCCAACTACTTCCACCTGGACCTGAGTGGTCTCCATGGCAACTCGGTCTTCAAGGATCGTCGTGTGCGCCAGGCGGCCGAGTTGGTCATCGATCGTCCTGCGATCGTGAACGCGGTGTTCGGCGGCGAATCGGCGGTGGAATACGCCGTGCCCAGTGCATTCGGAAAGAAGTCCTGCGAGGGACTGCCAAGCTACACGCTGCCGCGCAAGGAACGGGTGGCCAAGGCCAAGGCACTGTTGAAGGAAGCAGGCAATCCCAATCCGCGCATCAGCCTCATCGCCTCGTCGGTGCTGGTCACCTATCCATTGATCGCCCAAGTGCTGCAGCCACAGTTGCAGGAGGCGGGTTTCAGCGTTCAAGTGCAGCAAGTGCCCGTGGCCGACTGGTACAAGCGCGTTCTGACGACCAACCCGAAGGACTCGAACTTCGATGCCTCCCTGTCCTGGTTTGCGGGCTTCTCGGACCCGGGAATCGTCCTGAACTGGTGGACTTCCGGCTTCTCGCCGGTCTTCACGACATTTCTCGAGCCAGTGGCCGAATACGGCGATCTGATGGTGCAGGTTCGGCAGACGCCCAACGGGTCCGAGCGCGACAAGCTGATGGCGCGTGCGTGCGAGTTGATCGAGAGCTCGGCCAACATCATCCCGCTGGTGGGCAAGCCCGACTACATCGGCTTCCGACGCGACCAGATCGACGCGCGCTTCGGCCCGCTTGAAGGCAATTTCGATGTCTTCAAGTACGTTGCCGAGTTCAAGCGCCGTTGAGTCACAGGTCCGAAAGATGCGAATCGTCTATTACCTTGCATTGCGCCTGGGCATCGCGGCGTTGACCCTTGCCGGGGCATCGATCCTCGTCTTCGCCGGATTGCGCTTGCTGCCCGGAGGCTTCGAGCAGATGGTGCTGGGCCCGGATGCCTCGGTGGAGACGCGCGCCGAACTGGCCGCGAAGTTCGGGCTCGATCAGCCAGGACCGATGCAGTACGTGAAATGGCTGGGCGCCGCTGCGAGCGGAGACCTCGGCGTTTCCATGGCGACCGGCAAGCCGGTGGCCGACGAAATGTTGCGCCGTGCGCCCGCGACGATCCAGGTCGCCCTGATCGCGACAGCCACCGCATTGCTTGTCGGGCTGCCGCTGGGCTTGCTGGCCGGCCTGGGCGCCGGCAGATGGCGGTCTGTGGGCCGCATGGTGGGTGCACTGGGGGCCAGCGTGCCCGAGGTCGTGTTGGGCAGTGTGCTGGTGTATGCATTCTCCAGATGGAGCCTCGGTGCCACGGTGGGGGGCTACGTGCCGCTCACCGAAAACCCCGGTGCCAGCTTGCGTGCCACGCTTCTGCCCGGCATGAGCCTGGGCATCTTCGGTATTGCGCTGCTGGTTCGCACGACGCGGGATTCGGTGCAGCGCGTGCTGACCGATGGTCACGTTCTCACCGCCATCTCGCAGGGTCAAAGCCGTTGGCACATCGTGCGGCACCATGTGCTGCGCAACGCGTCGATCCCTGTGATGACCGTGACGGCCACCTACATCGGTCACCTGCTCGGCGGTGCATTGATCGCCGAGATCCTTTTTTCCGTGCCCGGGATCGGGCTCTACATCTACAGCGCGCTGGGCAACCGCGACTACGCGGTCGTGCAAGCCGGCGTGTTGCTCGCGGCCGCTGTGTTCATCGCGGTGAATACCCTGGCAGATCTGGGATATGCCGTGCTCGATCCTCGCATCGATGCGGGTCGCCGCGGGTGAGGTCTCGAATGAAGCAAGCCATGACAACCATCCTGCGTTTCGCGCGTCACGATCATCTGGCCGCAGTCGGCGGGCTGATCCTCTTGACGCTGCTGTTGCTGGGAGCCCTGGGCCCTTGGCTGCCGCTGGGCGATCCGGATCAGATCGGCGCGGGTCCACGCTTCGCGGCGCCCTCGTGGGCGATGCCTTTCGGCACGGACGAATTGGGCCGCGACCTGTTGCCGCGCGTCGTGCGCGGCATCCGTGCGACATTCGTGCTCGCGCTGGCCTCGGTCTGCGGGACCGCCATTCTCGGAACACTGATCGGGCTGTACGCCGCGTATGTCGGGCGCTGGACCGACACCGTGATTGCCCGTGTGATGGACATCATGTTCGCCTTTCCGGCGCTGATGCTCGGCCTGTTGGTGGCCGCCGTGATCGGGCCTGGAAGCATCTCCGCGCTGGCCGTGATCCTGTTTGCCACGCTGCCCCTGTTCGTGCGGGTGGTGCGCTCGGTCACGCTCGGCATGGTGGGCCGTGGCTTCGTCACGGCGGCCGAGGTGGCCGGCGCCTCGCGCTTGCGCGTGATGCTGGTGCACCTGCTGCCCAATGTGCTGGGCGCCGTGCTGGTGCAGTTCACCTACGCGGTGTCGATCGGGATCCTGATCGAGAGCGGGCTGAGCTTTCTGGGGCTCGGCTCCCAGCCGCCGGAGTCCTCGCTCGGCGCCCTGCTGCGTCTCGGCTCCGTGTATCTGACGATCGCACCCTGGCTGGCTCTTTCGGCGGGTGTGGTCTTGGCCCTGTCGATCGTGGCAGTGAATCTTCTGGGCGACGGGCTGCGTGACGCTCTGGAACCCTTGCGTGGAAGGAGGCTGCGATGAATGAGATCACCACACCGCTCTTGCTGGAGGTCACGGATCTCGTCATCGAGTATGGCGACACGCCAGGCGCCGCCCATCGCGCACTGGACGGTGCCACGCTCACGGTGCGCGCTGGCGAAGTGCTGGGGCTGGTCGGGGAGAGCGGTTCAGGAAAGAGCACGCTGGGCCTGGCCGTGGGACGCCTGCTGGCGGACAACGCTCGCCGATCCGGTGGCGATCTCAAGGTCAATGGGCAACCGGTATTCGAATTGGAGGACGCAGCCATGCGCGAAGTGCGACGCCGCACGTTGGGCTTCATCTTCCAGAACCCCATGGTTGCGCTCGACCCCACCATGCGCGTCGGCAAGCAAGTCGCGCTGGCGGCTGGCAGCAAGGCGCCGGTGCGCGATCTGCTGACGCGCGTCGGGCTGCGCGACATCGAGCGGGTCGAACGCAGTTTTCCGCACCAGCTGTCGGGTGGCATGGCGCAACGCGTTGTGATCGCGATGGCCATCGCACGGAGACCGCTGTTGTTGGTGGCCGACGAGCCCACGGCATCTCTGGACGCGACTCTGCGCGAGCAGATCTTTGCGCTGCTGGTCTCGTTGCGAGACTCGATGAAGACCGGCGTCGTGCTGTTGAGCCACGAGTTGCGCGCCGTGGCCCGCCATTGCGACACCGTGGCGGTGATGTATGCCGGCCGCGTGGTCGAGTATGGGCCGGCAGCGCTGGTGTTCGCACGGCCTGCGCATCCTTACACCGAGGCGCTGCTCGCCGTGGCACCCGGAAAGGAAAAAGTGGGCGAGGTCCTGGCATCGATTCCCGGCGCACCGCCGGCGCTCAGCGGGCGCAGCGACGATTGCGCCTTCGCCGATCGTTGCGCATACGCCAGCGCCGACTGCCGCTCGCTGCGGCCGGAGCTGCGGGTTGTCGAGGGGCGTTCGGTCGCATGCCACCGCGCCGGTGAACGGGCCCAATTCAAGGAGGCCGCATGACGGACCTGGTGGTGTCGCTCGAGAACGTGGGCGTGACCTTCACGACCGGCCCGGCCTGGAACCGGCGCCGCGTCGATGCGGTGCGCGACGTGACCTTGAGCATCGGCGCCGGCGAAACACTCGGCGTGGTCGGAGAAAGCGGGTCGGGAAAAACGACGATGGGCCGGCTTCTGCTGGGTTTGCAGGCTCCGACGCGAGGCGTTGTGCGCTTCCTCGGCGATGCCATCCCCGCGTCGCGCCGAGCCCGGCAGACCCTGCTGGCGGGACGCATGTCGGTGGTCTTGCAGCAGCCGGAGTGGGCACTCAATCCCCGACTTCGTCTCGGCCTGTCGGTGGAGGAACCGCTGGCGGTCACGGGCACAGGAACGCCAGGAGCGCGCCGCGCCCGCGTGGCGGAGATGCTCTCGCTGGTGGGCCTCAACCCCGGCTTTGCCGAGCGTTTCCCGCACGAGCTCTCTGGCGGACAGCGTCAAAGGGTTGCCATCGCGCGGGCATTGATCACGCAGCCTCGGTTCCTTGTGTTCGATGAGGCGGTGAGTGCGCTCGACGTCTCTGTGCAGGTGCAGATTCTCAATCTGATCCGAGATTTGCAGCAGCGTCACGGCTTTGCTGCGCTTTTCATTTCCCACGATCTGGCAGCCACGCGCTACGTATGCAGCCGGATCGCGGTGATGCGCTCGGGCGAAGTGGTCGAAATCGGCGATGCCGCACGTTTCTACGAGAAACCTCACCATGCGTACAGCCGGGCGCTCTGGCAGGCCGCTGCGTGAATGCGAAAGGCAAACAATGAAGAATGATTTGAAAACCGCCCAAGACCTTGTTCCGCGCCTGTGGCAGGGCGCATCGGACGGTCGAGCGCTGTCCTTCGACTTTCCTCAACTGAGGGTTGGAATTGCGGAGTATGACGAGGGGCCGACCGGCTGCACGGTCCTTCACGTCGAGGGAGGGGCGGACTGCGAGGTCGACGTACGTGGCGGCGCGCCGGGCCTTCTGGGGGGCTACCCACGCGTGGACGCGATCAGTCTCGCGGGAGGCTCTCTGTACGGGCTGGAGGCGGCCACCGGCGTGGCATCGACCTTGTTGGGCGAACGCGATGGCGCCGTGGGCTGGGGAAAGATCGCGCTGGTCTCCGGCGCCATCATTTACGACTTCGGCGGGCGCGCCAATGCGATCTATCCAGACAAGGCGCTCGGCGCGGCCGCCTACCGGGCGGCGCGGGCGGGGGAGTTCCCGCTGGGCGCGCGCGGAGCGGGGCGCTCGGCTGCGGTCGGTAAATTCCCGGCCTACCCGGATTACGAGCGCGAAGCTGGCGGGCAGGGCGCCGCATTCGCGCTCGTCGGCGGAGCGCGCGTTTTCGTTGCCACCGTGGTCAATGCGCTGGGCGTGATCGTCGACCGCGAAGGCCGCGTCGTGCGCGGCCTGCGTCATCGGCGTACCGGCGTGCGCCATCACCCGCGCGAGGTGCTCGTGCCCGCCGCCTCGGCCGCAGCCGATGTACCCGTCACACCCGTAAACACCATTGCGACCACCGAGAACACCACGCTCACCGTGCTCGTGACCGATCAGCCCATGCCGTCGTTGCTGTTGCGGCAACTCGGCAGGCAGGTCCACTCGTCGATGGCCCGCGCCATCCAGCCATTTCACACGCCGCACGACGGCGACATTCTCTTCGCCCTCTCCACGGGAACGGGGACTGCGTCGGTGGATCCATTCGTGCTCGCCGAAGCTGCATCGGACCTTGCCTGGGACGCGGTTCTGGAAGCGGCGGCCCCCTAGCCGTTTTGCGTCTTCTCGAGATCGCACGCCATTGCCCCCATCACTCCAGTACTCGAACGATCATGGAATCGAATCTCAACGAATTGAGCGCAGGCGAGCTGCATGCGCGCTACAAAAACCGTACGCTGACCCCGGTCGATGTGACCCGGGCCGTGCTCGAGCGCATCGCGCTGTGCGAACCGCGCCTGCACGCGACGTACGCACTGGATGCCGAGGCCGCGCTCGAGGCCGCGCGTCAATCCGAACGGCGATGGCAAGCGCAGATTCCTCAAGGTCCGCTGGACGGTGTGCCGGTGACACTCAAGGAGAACATCGCGACGCGCGGCGTACCCGTTCCGTTGGGCAGTGCGGCCACGGTGCTGAAACCCGCCGCGGAAGATGCGCCCGTGGCCGCGCGCCTGCGTGAGGCCGGTGCGATCATCGTCACCAAGACCGTCATGCCGGACTTCGGTTTTCTGGCGGCAGCGCCGTCGAGTTTTCATCCGTTGGTACGAAACCCCTGGGACACCAGCAAGAATACGGGCGGCTCCAGCTCCGGCGCTGGCGCAGCAGCGGCCGCGGGATACGGGCCCCTGCATGTCGGTACCGACATCGGTGGCTCCATCCGCATTCCTTCGAGCTTCTGCGGCGTGTTCGGACTGAAGCCGTCGCAAGGCCGCGTGCCGGTCGCCCCTCCGTATGCGGGTCGTTGCGCCGGACCGATGACGCGAACCGTGAGCGATGCTGCGTTGATGATGCAGGTCCTCTCGCTGTCAGATGGACGCGACTACTCCAGTCTGCCTTACCAAGCCATCGACTGGCAACGGCTTGGGCGTGACCTGAAGGGTCTGCGCATCGGTCTCTTCATCGAGCCTGCGATGCCGATCCAGCTGGATCCCGAGGTCAAGTCGGCGGTGGTGAACGCGGCCAGGGCGTTTGAAGCGGCCGGCGCCATCGTCGAACCGCTCACGGACTGGAGCACCTACGAAATGCGCTTGGGCTTCGTGCAGTCTTTCGCAATGCGCAGTCGCACGGATCTGGCGGCAATGCCTGAAGAACGGCGCGCACTGGCGGCGCCCGTGTTGCACCAGCTTGCTGCGTTCGCCGCGACGCTTTCCCATGACGAAGTGTTTCAATCCTTCGCGCAGATGCAGGCGATGCGCGCCGCCACGGTGGCCGCGACGCAGCCGTATGACTTCGTGCTGTCGCCGGTCTCTCCCTGCTTGCCTTTCGAGGCGGAGGCCACCAGCAGCAACGCGTCGATGCCGGGACGTGATGTGTATTTCACCAACCCCTTCAACATGTCGGAGCAGCCTGCCGCTTCGGTGAACTGCGGTCATTCGAAGAGTGGCCTGCCCATCGGGCTGCAGATCGTCGGCCGTCGCTTCGACGATCTCGGGGTGTTGCAGATGGCGCGTGCCTGGGAGGAAATGCGACCGGCTCAGACGCCTTGGCCGACGGTGACCTGAGCACCTTTTACCTGTACCCCATTGATCAATCGACTCCGAGGAAAACGATGAATCACCAAGCTCCCATTCGCCTGCTTCTGGCTTGCTTCAAGCACGAAACGAATACCTTTTCTCCCGCGGCAACGCCGCTGCGCCAGTTCTTCCGCAACAGTGACATTCCGCTCGTCGGCGAGGCTGCGGTGACGGCCCGGCGAGGTACGGGGACAGGCATGGGTGGATTCCTTGAAGTGACCGATCGCGAGAGTTGCGAGATCACGGTTGCCGTGGTCGCCGAAGCGAGCCCGAGCGGGCTGGTCGAAACCGAGGCCTACGAAAGGATCACGGGACTGATTCTTGACGCAGCCCGAGGCAAGATCTTCGACGGGATCCTGCTCGATCTGCATGGGGCGATGGTCACGGCCGACCATGAAGACGGGGAAGGAGAGCTTCTGCGCCGGCTTCGCGAACTGCAACCGACCGTGCCGATCGGTGCGGCGCTCGACATGCATGCCAATCTCTATCCCGAGATGGTCGGACGCCTGACTGTTCTCAGCGGCTACCACACCTATCCGCATACCGACATGGCCGCAGCGGGGCGACGGGCCGCAGAGCTGCTGATGCGCACGATCCGCGGGGAAATTCATCCCGTCCTGGCCTGGGACAACCGGCCGATGCTGCCGCACATCATGCGCCAGGGCACACACGCGCAACCCAACCGGTCACTGCAGGCGCGTTGCATCGAGCTCGAGCAAAGCGAAGCCGTGCTTGCCGCCTCGGTGTTCACAGGCTTCCCGCATGCCGACATCCGAAACGCCGGTTTGTCGGCCGTGGTGTGCGCGGACGCGGACGAAGTTCAAGCAAGGCGGGTGCGCGACGAACTGCTGGATCAGGCCTGGGAAAATCGTTCGGCATTCTTGTACGAGGGGCAACCGCTGGAGCAATCGGTCGCACAGGCCAAGTCGGCCCCCGGGCGGCCGGTCGTACTGCTGGATCATTGCGACAACAGCGCGTCTGGTGGCACGATGGACACCACGCGCGTGCTGGCAGAGGCGCTGCGCCAAGACCTTCAGGACGCGGTGTTCTACGCGATTCGCGATCCGCAGGCGGTGGAGCGAGCCATTGCCGCAGGCGTTGGCAACGAACTCACGCTCACTCTCGGTGGTTTGAGCGAGCTGGCCGCAACCGGTGACGCCAACGAGCCGATCACCCTTTCGGCGCGTGTGCGCACCATCAGTGACGGCGTGCTCCGCTTGCGTGGTCCGATGATGGCCGGGGTGGTCGTCACGGCCGGCAAGACCGTCGTCCTTCAAGCCGGAGGCATCCAGGTCGTGGTGACGTCCTTGGCCACTGAACCCCACGACCTGGCGTACCTGACCTCGCTCGGCATTGATCTCGACCGTGTGAGATATCTGATTCTGAAAAGCCGGGTGCATTGGCGAGCGGGGTTCGGCAGCCTGGCTGACGTCGTGGTCGAATGCGATAGCGTCGGCGTGACGACCTCGGACTATTCGAAATTGCGCTTCGAGCGAGTGCGGCGTCCGATCTATCCGTTGGATGCGCTTTGAACGAGCACGCCAGGGCTTTGTCAGCAGGCCGGACAGGCACATGTTTACGATCTCGCCCTTGCCCTTGAGACCCACCGACAGCGCGGTCACCTCGCCGCTGCCTGCTTGCCGCACTCGGCGCTGGCGTCGGCATGCTGGAGGTAGGCGATCAGGTCGGCGCGGTCCTTCGGGTCGGCGATGCCGTCGTAGGTCATCGTGCTGCCGGGCACCACGCTCAGCGGCTTGGTCAGGAAGCGGTCGAGCGTCTTGTCGTTCCAGGTGATGCCGGACGCCTTCATCGCCGGCGAGTACCCGTAGCCGGGCACGCTGCCCGCGAGCCGGCCGAAGAGCCCGCAGTGCCGCGGTCCGACGCGATCGACGGCCAGCGCGTGGCAGGCCTGGCATCGCGCATAGACCTGCTCGCCGCGCACCGCGTCGGGCGCGGCCAGCGCGGGTCCGGCGGCACCGAGCGCCAGCGCGGCGGCCGCCGTGAGCCAGCGCGCGCGGGTCACGACATGAAGGCCGACGGAACCGGCGCTTCGCCGAGCGCCTGGCGCAGCACCGCCCAGTGCATCGCTTCGTCGCCCAGGATGCTGGCGGCCGCCTTGGCCAGGTCGCGGTCGCCGAACAGCGGCACCGCGCCCAGGTACGCGCTCACGGCGCCCTGTTCCAGCTTGGCCGCGAACCTGAGCACGTCGGCCTGGGACTTCAGCTGCTCGGACGGAAAGCCATAGGCCTCTCTGGCCGTCACCGGCTTGCCGCCCAGCTTCTCGATGGTCTTCGCCAGCACGCTCGCATGCTCCTTGTGATGGCCCTGGAATGTCACGGCCAGCTCGAGCACCGGCTTTTCCAACAGTTTGCTCTCGGCGCCGAGCTGGTAGGCGGCGATTGCTTCGAGCTCCGCGCCCAGCGCGGTGTTGAGAATCCGGGTGTCGGCGGCACTCGCGCCGCCGGCCTTGGCGGCCAGCGCATCCTTGCCGGCCAGCAGCGCGACGGCCGCCGCCGACAGCACCAGCCCGGATCGGCCCAGGAACAGGCGGCGTGCCGCCATCGGGGTCGGCATCAGAAAGAACGACATGGTGATCTCCTCGTGGGTGGTCAGTCGCGGGGAATTTCCCGCTCGGTTGCAAGCTTTGCCAGCACGCCGCCGACGATGCGATCGCAGCGGTCGCCGGCAAACGAGAACGCGTCGCCGACGGCGAGGTCGACATCGCGCGACAGGCCTTCGCGCAGCAGGCTGCGTGCGCGAAAGAAGCGCGTCCGTACGGTGGCTTCGGGCAGTTCGAGAACGACCGAGACCTCCTCGACGCTCATCTCCTCGACGGCGCGCAGCATGAAGACCGTGCGGTAGAGATCCGGCAGGCGATCAATGCGGGTCTCGATCAGCCGGCGCATTTCCTCCCGCATGGCGAGCCGGTCGGGCTGCCGGTCGATGTCGTCCTCCATCCATGGCTCCTCGGTGGGTTCGTCGCCCGGCGCCGAAGCGTCGAGGGGAATCACCCGCGCGCTGCGTCGGCGCAGGCGCGTCAGTGCTTCATTGACCACGATGCGCACCAGCCAGGTGGAGAGCTTCGCATCGGCACGAAAGCCGGCGAGCGCACGCCAGGCCTTGAGGTACGCGTCCTGCAAGGCGTCTTCGGTGTCGGCGTCGTTGTTCAGAACGCTGCGCGCGGTGCGAAACAGGAGCTGGTTGTGGCGCCGCATGATGGCTTCGAAGGCGGCCGCGTCGCCCTGCGAGGCGCGTAGCGCGAGCTCGGCGTCGCTGGTGCCTTCGAGCGCCACGGTGCGTGAGGGATGGTGTGCGTTGTGCATGTAGGCCTTTCACCCGTTAGACGGGGCGACTGCGCGGCACGTTTCAACTTTCGACGCCGCGGATCTCGCGCCTGCGTCCCGATCAGGACGATGGCTGCGCGCTCAGCGCTTCTTCGCCGCTCGCCGCGGACGCTGCGATGCGGGCTTGCCCTGGATGGCGCGCGGACTCGCCACTTGCCTGAGGCCGGCCAGCGCCGGGTCCACGAGCTTGCGGTCGCAATCCGCCGCGTAGACCGCATACGCGGGATAGAGGAATTCCGGCATGTCGGGCACGCGGCGCAGGCGCCCCGATTCGAGATGGGCGCGGACGACGTCGAGCCGGAAGTAGCCGGTGCCCCCGGCTGCCAGAAGGTACTCGCGTCCCAGCGGGCCGAGGCCGGCCTTCACCGCGGCATTGGAGAGTTCGGGAAAGGCCAGCCCGTGCTGCGCGGCGAACTCCGGGCCCCAGTCGACATACACGTAGTCCGAGGCGCGCGGCGCGCGTGCGCGCTTGGCGGTGGTGACCATCACGAGCTTCTCCTCGATCAGGAGTTCGACGCGCAGCCCGGGACGATGCTGGGGCGCATAGACGATCGCGATGTCCAGCACGCCGTCGGCCGTCTTGTCGAGAAGATGGCCCGGAAAGCCGACCTCGGTGCGGATCGCCAGATGCGGCGCGGCGGAGCGCATCCACAGCATCCACTGCAGCAACAGCGGATCCCAGAGACTGAGCTCGCAGCCGATGCCGAGCGCGGCGCGCCGACCGGCGGGCACCGCCACCTGGTGGCGCGCGCGCTCCCAGACCTGCACCAGGCTGGTCGCATGCGGCAGGAACTGCTCGCCCGCGGGGGTCAGCGTGGCGCCGGACTTGTTCCTGACGAACAGGGCGCGGCCCAGCAACTCTTCCAGCGTCCGCACGCGTGCGCTGACCGAGGTCGGCGTGACATGCAGCTGTTCCGCGGCGCGCAGGAAGCTGCGCGTCTGCACGATCTCGAGGAAGGTCTGGGCGAGCGTGAGATCCATCCGGCATCCTGGTTTGGATGAGAAATAATTGCAGTGAAACGGCAATAAAACTCATTTTACTTTGATCAAGCCCGGAGGGATCATGATGTCCATGGGCCCCGCGTGAAAGGCGAGGCCGCTGCATCGAAAGGCGCTTTCCGCGCCCCAACCCGAAAGGAGCGCACCATGAAAGCCAACGACGTCATGACTACGCCGCCCGGAGCGTGGCACGAGAGGATCGAAGTGTCGTCGCCGGTGTGCTATGCCGAAGAGCTGGATGCGGCCTGTGTTCCGCCCATCGGCCCTGAGGAATTGCTCGCCTCGCTCAACGAGCTGCTCGAAGCGGAGCGGGCCGGTGCCCGCGTCGCGATGCAGTTCATCAAGGCGGGCGGGGATGGTGCGCTCGGGCAGCTCGGCGAGCAGATCCGACGCGACGAAGTCAAGTGGTGCGGCATGCTCATCCGGGCGATCCAGTCGATCGACGGCGCACCGAGCACCCGCACCGGCGCTTTCTACGACAAGGCGATGGCGATCGACGACCTGGGCAAGCGACTGGCGTTCCTGAATCGCGGCCAGGCCTGGGTGGTTGACAAGCTGACGGCGCTGCTGCCGCGCCTGCGCGAAGGCGCGCTGCGCGATCAGCTCGCCGAGATGTGCGCGCGGCATGCGGACAACATCGCGCACGTCGGCGGCTTCCTGGACCGCCGCGCCCTGGAGGCTACCTTCCCTGGAACACAGGCTCGCGCCGGGCGGCCATCGCCGCCACGCCTTCCTTGAAGTCCTCGGTGCCGAACTGCCGGTTCTGCTCGACGCTTTCGCGAGCGACCGCCTGCCGGATCGCCTCGACGAGTCCGGCGCGCAGCGTGTTCCGGGTCGAGACCACGGCCAGCGGCGACGAGGTCGCGATCTCGGCCGCGAGCTTCAGCGCTTCGGCGCGCACCTGGGCCTGTGCCACCAGCACGTCGGCGAGGCCGATGGCCAGTGCCTCTTCGCCGCCGATGCGCCGGCCGGTGTAGAACAGCAGCGCCGCCTTCTGGGTGCCGACCAGGCGGGGCAGGGTGGTCGACAGACCGAAGCCCGGATGAAAGCCGAGCCGGTTGAAGTTGGCCGAGAAGCGCGCTTCCGGGCAGGTGACGCGAAAGTCCGCGACCAGGGCCAGGCCGAGCCCGCCACCGATGGCGGGACCATGCACCGCGGCCACCACCGGTTTGGTGCATGCGAACATCCGCAGGGCTTCGTCGTAGATCGGGTTGACGGCACGCGGGCTCTTGCGCCCGGCGCTGTCGTCGGCCTTCGCGAAGTCGGCGCCCGCGCAGAACGCGCTGCCTTCCGCGCACAGCACGATCGCGCGGCAGTTCGCATCGGCTTCCAGTGCTTCGAAGGCGCTGGCCAGGCCGGCGATCAGCGGCGCGTCGAAGAAGTTGTGCGGGGGGCGGCGGATCTCCACGATGGCGACGTGCTTGTCGAAGCGAACGTCGATATCGGGGCTGCTGAGGTCGGTGGTCATGCGGTGGGGCTCCGGGTTCGGGGTTCAGATTGTTGGGGCGAGAAGCCCGAGTAGACCCCAGACCGCGCACCGGCAAGAGCGGGCATGGCACACATCGTGCACAACGATGGCATGCTGCCCCTCGTGATCGAGACTTTCCCCCAACAACTCGGTAGATGGGGCGCGGGCCAGGCCCAGGCGCTGCGGGTGCTGCTCACCCTGGGAAGCCTGATGGCGGCGTGCGGCGCGAGTGGGCGGATGGAGGCCGTGACCCCGCTGTTCCTGGGTGCGATCGCCAGCGCACTGGCCGAGACCGACGACAGCTGGCGCGGGCGCTATCGGGCCCAGGTCGTCACGCTGGTCTGCTTCGCGGTGGCCGCCTTCGCCGTCGCGGCCCTGATCGATCGCCCCTACCTCTTCATCACGAGCCTCGCCCTCGCGGCGTTCTGGCTCACCATGCTCGGGGCGGTCGAGGCGCGCTACAAGGCGATCGGCTACGCCACGCTGATCCTTGCGATGTACACCACCCTGGGCATCGACAACCAGCCGCAGGCGGACCCTGTCGAGCGCTACCGCGAGCTGTGGCTCCTGCTCGCGGGCGCCGCCTGGTACGGGGTGTTCTCGGTGGCCTGGTGCCTGGCCTTCCCGGCCCAGCCGGTGCAAGCGCGGCTGGCCAGGCTGTACGCGGTGCTCGGCGACTACGTGCGCTTCAAGGCCTCCCTGTTCGAGCCCTTGCGCGGCATCGACATCGAGCGCAAGAGGCTGTCGCTCTCGCAGCTCAATGCGGAGGTGGTGGTCGAGCTCAATGCCGCCAAGGAAAGCATCTTCCGGCGCATCGGCGCGCGCGCGCCCACGGGGCGCATCGCGCGCTATCGCGGGCTCTACCTGATCGCGCAGGATGTGCACGAGCGCGCGAGTTCGTCCCATGACGACTACAACGCGCTGGCCGACGCCTTCTTTCACAGCGACCTGCTCTATCGCTGCCAGCGCGTGCTGCACCTGCAAGGCGAGGCTTGCCGGCGACTCGCGCTGTCGATCGAGCGGCGCGAGCCTTTCGCCGCCGACACCGCGACGGTGCAGGCGCTGGCGGAATTGCGCAGCGCGATCGAGCACGAGCGTCAGCATGCGCACGAGCCCGGGCGACTGGCGCTGCTCGCCTCGGTGGAGGCGCTGGCGCGCAACCTGGAGCAGCTCGACGGGCAACTGGCCGGCGCCAGCGAGCCCACGGCGCGGGCCGGGCGCACGGACATGGGCCTGCTCGATCGCTCGCCCCACTCATGGCGCGACGCGGCCGAGCGCATTCGACGCCAGCTCGCGCCGCGTTCCCCACTGTTTCGCCATGCGCTACGGCTGGCGGTCGCGCTCGTGGCCGGCTATGGCGTCATGCGCCTGATCCATCCGGCGCAGGGCTACTGGATCCTGCTGACGACGCTGTTCGTCTGCCAGCAGACCTGGGGCGACACCGTGTCGCGCATGGGCCAGCGCATGGCGGGCACGGCGCTCGGCGTGGTGATCGGCTGGGCGCTGCTGGAGCTGTTTCCCCAGCATCTGCTCCAGGCGCTGCTGGCGGTGGCGGCCGGTGTGCTCTTCTTCGCGACGCGCGCCACGCGCTACCTGCTGGCGACGGCCTGCATGACGGTGCTGGTGCTGATGTGCTTCAACCAGGTGGGCGACAGCGGCGTGCTGATCGTGCCGCGGCTGGTCGATACCGCCATCGGCAGCGCGATCGCGGGGCTCGCCATGGTGCTGGTGCTGCCCCATTGGCAGGCGCGGCGCTTCAACGAACTGGCGGCCGCGGCAATGCGCTACCAGGCCCTTTATCTGCGGGAGATCGCCGCCCAGTACCGCGCCGGCGCCCGCGACGACCTGCCCTATCGGCTGGCCAGGCGCAACGCCCACAACGCCGACGCCGCGCTGGCGGTCGCGGTGTCCGAGATGTTCCGCGAGCCGGCCGTCGTGCGGCCGCGCGCCGGCGTGGCGCTGCGCTTCCTGATTCAATCGCACACCCTGTTGAGCTATCTGTCGGCGCTCGGCGCGCACCGCGTGGCGTTGCAGAGTCCGGCGCATGCCGAGGCGTTGCGCGCCGCGGCAGACGTCGCAGGCGAGGCGGTGGATGCATTGGCGGCGAATATCGAGCAGGCGTCCGCGGCTGCTGTCGAGGCGATGGCGGCGACGCCCCTGGCCGATCCCCAGGCGCTGGCCGGCCTGTTCGGCTCGGACGACGAGGCCGACCCTGCGGTGCAACTGCTTCGCACCGAACTCCGGCTGATCGGGCTGCAGATCGAGGCCCTGCGCGGCTACGCCGTCCGATGGCTGCGGCTGGAGGCTGGCGCGTCGGAAGGCGGGTAGGGCGATCCGGCGAGAACGGCCCGCCGGCCGTTCAGTCGCATGTGTGCGTGGCCTGGCGACGGCATGCGTGAGACAGGTTTTGTTCCCCATACGGAACAAAATGCCCTGCTTTGGCGCTCGTTGGCTTCATTTTCCGCCCAGCTTCGGGCAAACACTCATAAGAAAGTCGTTCGATTGCCTTGATTCGCCTTGATGTTTGATCAAACATCAAACATCAAGATTTTGAAGACCAAGCACCCATGAAGGATCCGACTCCGACCCCGTTCGACCCCCTCGCGGCCCTGGAACCGATCGTCCGCTCGTCGGTGAATGAGTCCGTCTATCAGGCCTTGCGCAACAAGCTGATGCATGGCGAGTACCGAGCCGGGCAGCTGCTGGGCATCCAGTACCTGGCCGATGCGCTGGGCACCAGCACGATGCCGGTGCGCGAGGCGCTGCGCCGGCTGGTCGCCCAGCAAGGGCTGGAGCCCATGCCCAACGGCACCACGCGGGTGCCCCTGATCACCAAGGCGCGGCTCGATGACATCCGCCGCTCGCGCATCCTCGTCGAGGGCACCATCACGGAGTGGGCCGCCGCGCGCCTGACGCCGGCCACGCTGGACACGCTGGCGCGCCTGGCCGAGGACATCACGCGCGCTCGCCGCAGCCGCGACGGCATCGCGACCAGCCTGGAGAAGAACCGCGTCTTCCACTTCACGATCTACCAGGCGGCCGAGTCGCCCGTGATGATGGCCGTGATCGAAAGCCTCTGGCTGCAGTCGGGCGCCTACCTGCGCGCGACGCGCGAGTTCCTGCACACCGATCAGGAGCCCGCCGACCAGCTGCACGAATCCACCGTCGAGGCGATCCGGCAGGGCGACTACGCCCGGGCGCGCCAGTGCATCGAACTCGACGTCTCGTGGATCTTCGACCGCCTGAGCCTGGAATCGCTCGGCATCGATCTTCCCGCCCAGCCGCAGCCCAGCTGATCGTTTCTCTCACCCCACTGAACCGGCGGTCTGCGCACGTCGCTCCCGCCGACCCTTGACTCCAGCACCCACGACCTATGTTGCACAAGCACCGATCGAAAATGGTTACCCAGGGCCCCAGCCGGGCCGCCCACCGCGCCTTCCTGCGCGCCACCGGCATGGGCGACGAGGACATGGACAAGTCGCTCGTCGGCATCGTCAGCACCGCGGGCGACAACACGCCGTGCTCCAAGTCGCTCGGCCCGCAGGCCGACAGCGCCCGCCTGGGCGTGGCCGAGGGCGGCGGCTTTCCGGTCTCCTTCTCCACCATCTCGGTGTCCGACGGCACCTCGATGAACCACGACGGCATGCGCATGAGCCTGCTGTCGCGCGAGCTGATCGCCGACAGCATCGAGGTGGCCGTGCGCGGCCATGCCTACGACGCGCTGGTCGGCTTCGCGGGCTGCGACAAGACCCTGCCCGGCACCATGATGGCGATGGTGCGCCTGAACGTGCCGTCGGTGTTCGTCTACGGCGGCTCGATGCTGCCGGGCCGCACGCCCGAAGGCGGCGAGAACACCGTGCTGACCGCCATCGAAGGGGTGGGGCGCTACCAGACCGGCGAGATCACGCGCGCCCAACTCGACCAGGTCGAGCGCAGCTGCGCCATGACGGTCGGCGCCTGCCCGGGCCAGTTCACCGCCAACACCATGGGGATGGTGGGCGAGACGCTGGGCCTCTCCATGCTGGGCTCGGCCACCATGCCCGCGGTCTACAGCGAACGCTACGCGCTGGCGCGCCGGGCCGGACGGCGCGTCATGGAGATGCTGCGCAGCGGCGGCCCGCTGCCGCGCGACCTGGTGACCCGCAAGAGCATCGAGAACGCCTGTGCCGCGGTCGCCGCCACGGGCGGATCAACCAACGCCGCGCTGCACATCCCCGCGATCGCGCACGAGGCGGGCATCCGCTTCACGCTGGACGACGTGGCCGAGGTCTTCAATCACACGCCCCTCATCGCCGACCTGCAGCCGGGCGGGCGCTATCTGGCGCGCGATCTCGACGTCATCGGCGGCGTGCCCGCCGTGCTGAATGCGCTGCTGCGCAGCGGCCACCTGCACGGCGACACGCTGACGCTCACCGGCCGCACGCTGGCCGAGGAACTGGCCGCCTTCCCGGGGGCCGACGGCAAGATCGTGCGCCACAGCGACGCCCCGCTGCACCCGACCGGCGGCCTGGTCGTGCTCAAGGGCAACCTCTGTCCCAATGGCGCGCTGCTCAAGATCGCCGGACTCAAGTCGCTGAGCTTCGAAGGCCGGGCCCGGGTGTTCGAGAACGAAGAGGCCTGCATGCGGGTCGTGACCGAACGCGCCTACCAGGAAGGCGACGTGCTGCTGATCCGCAACGAAGGGCCCAAGGGCGGGCCGGGCATGCGCGAGATGCTCAGCGTCACGGCCGCGATCTATGGCCAGGGCATGGGCGAGAAGGTCGCGCTGCTGACCGACGGCCGCTTCTCCGGCGCGACGCGCGGGATGTGCATCGGCTACGTCAGCCCGGAAGCCGCCGCCGGCGGCCCGATCGCGCTGGTGCGCGAGGGCGACCGCATCCGCATCGACGCCACGGCCGGGACCATCGAGCTGGACGTCGACGCCCGGGAACTGGCGGCGCGCCAGGCGGCCTGGAAGCCGCAGGCCTCCGAGCGCCTGGCCGGCGCGCTCGAAAAGTATGCGCGCCTGGTCGGGCCGACCCATGAAGGGGCGGTCACGCACGCGGGCCGGGTCATCTGGGCCTACGAAGAACCCGAGAAGGCCTGAGCGGCTGCGAAGCCGCGGCCCGGTGGCCGCGGCCGCCTTCCTCCAATTGCGCAAGAAGAAAGTCGTTTGACATGAAGATCGGTTTCTGTGGTCTGGGGCTCATGGGCGCCCCGATGGTTCGCAAGCTGCTGGCGGCAGGCCATGCCGTGAAGGTGTGGAACCGCTCGCCCGAGAAGATCGCGCCGCTGGCGGCCCTTGGCGCCGAGGCGGTCGCCACGCCCGCGCGGGCCGCCAGCGACGTCGATGCCGTGCTGCTGTGCCTCTATGACGCTGAGGCGGTCGAGTCGGTGGTGTTCGGCGCCGAGGGCGTGGTCCACGGCGCCGGCCTGAAATGGCTCGCCGACCACTCGAGCATTCCGCCCGAGGCGACCCGCGGCTACGCCCGGCGCCTCGAAGCGGCCTGCGGCGCGGTCTGGATCGACGCCCCGGTGTCGGGCGGCATCGCGGGCGTGGAAGCCGGGACGCTGGCGATCATGGCCGGCGGCCCCGCGGACCGCGTGGCGCTGGCGGCGCAGGCGATGCGCGCCTATGCCGGGCGCGTCACCCACATGGGCACCAGCGGTGCCGGGCAAGCCACCAAGCTGTGCAACCAGGCCATCGTGGCGACCACCGTGGTGGCGATCGCCGAGGCGATCGGCCTGGCGCAGCGCAACGGCATCGACGTCGGCAAGCTGGCCGAGGCCCTGGCGGGCGGCTGGGCCGACTCGAAGCCGCTGCAGGTCTTCGTGCCCCGCATGATCGAGGTCCAGAGCGAATCGATCGGCGCGCTCTCGACCATGCTGAAGGACGTCGACACCGTCGCCGCGCTGGCACAGAAGAGCGACGCGCCGATGCCGGTGACCAGTTCGGTGCAGCAGGTCCTGCGCGCGGCGTCGGCGCTCGGCCTCGGCGCGGCCGAGCTGTCCGCTGTCGTCAGCATCATGCTGCCCGAGCGCCGCGCGGCTTTCGCGCGGACCGTGGGCCATTGACCGCGCCGGAGCCCCGATGCGACTGGCTGCCAACCTGAGCTGGCTCTACGGCCAGCTGCCCGAGCCCGAGCGTTTCGCCGCGGCGGCCCGGGACGGTTTCACGGGTGTGGAGATCCTGCTGCCCTACGAGCAGCCCGCCGAGTGGTACGGCCGCATGCTGCGCGAGCACGGCCTGCAGCTGGTGCTGTTCAACACGCCCATCGGGCCCGCGCCGGGCCACCGGGGACTCGCCGCCGTGGCGGGCCAGCAGGCCGGCTTTCGCCGCGGCTTCGCGCGCGCCCTGGAGGTGGCCCAGGCCACCGGATGCAGCCACATTCACGTGATGGCTGGCAACACCGTCGGCCTGGACCCCCAGGCTTGCCGGCAGACGCTGCTGGAGAACCTCGCGCATGCGCTGCCGCAGGCCGAGAGGCAGGGACGGGTGCTGACGCTCGAGGCGCTCAACCGCATCGACATGGCGGGGTACTTCTATCACCTGCCGAGCCAGGCGATCGACATCGTGCGGCATGTCGACTCGCCGCACCTGCGCCTGCAGTTCGACTTCTATCACTGCGCCCAGGAGGGGCTGGACCTGAGAGCGGCCGTGCGCGAAGCCGCACCCTGGATCGGCCACGTGCAGATCGCCGGCACGCCGGACCGGCACGAGCCGGACCTCGGGCAGAACGACCAGTCCGCCGCGCTCTCCCTGCTCGCCGCGCTGGGCTACGAGGGCTGGCTGGGTTGCGAATACCGGCCGCGCGGCGACCCCCTCGAAGGCCTGCGGTGGTGCGCGCCGCTGCGCGCCGAAGGCGTCATCGCCTGAGGCGCACGGTGCCCCTATCTCCTTGCGCATTCGGTTTCCGCGGTCTCCTGCTTCCTCTCTTCATCAACCCTACGAAAGCTTCGCCCCATGACGTTTCCTCGTGCCTTCAAGACATTCACCCGCCTGGCCGTGGCCTCGGCCCTCGCCGCCTCGGCCGCCTGTGCGTTCGCCGAAGATGCCGCGGTGAAGATCATGGTCGGGTCGGTGGCCGGCAGCGGCACGGACGTGATCGCGCGCCACCTGGCGCTCGGCCTGCAGCAGGAGCTGAAGCGCCCGTTCGTGGTCGACAACCGGTCGGGCGCGGGCGGCCAGATCGCGGCGCAGGCGCTCAAGGCCGCGCGGCCGGACGGGCTCACGCTGTTCCTCTCGAACAGCCACACGGTGTCGATGATCCCGCTGACCACGCTCAATCCGGGATTCGATGCCCTGAAGGACTTCGCGCCGGTGGGCCTGGTGGCGATCCATCCGGACGTCTTCGTCATCAATCCGTCGACCATCGGCAACAGCGACGCCGGGCTGCGCGAGTTCGCCAGCTGGGCCAAGGCCGACCCCGGCCGGGGCAACGTCGGCGTGCCGGCACCCGCGAGTGCGCCGGTGTTCGCCGTCGACATCGTCTCGCGCGTGCTGGGCTCCGACCTGAAGTCGGTGCCTTATCGCGGCGATGCCCCGATGCTCCAGGACCTGATCGCCGGCCAGATCCCCGCGGGCATCGGCTCGGTGGGGGCAATGCTGCCACCCGCGAAGGCCGGCAAGACCCGCATCGTGGCGGTCAACGGGACCACGCGCCTGCCGGTCCTGCCGGATGTGCCCACCTACGCCGAACTGGGCATCCAGGGTTACGAGGAAGTCATCTTCACGGGCCTGTTCGCGCCGGCCCACACGCCCGCCGCGTTGATGCAGTCGTACAGCACGGCGCTGGCCAAGCTGGTGCGCTCGCCGGAGTTCGTCGAGACGCTCGCCAACATGGGCGTCACGGCCACGTCGAGCACGCCGGCCCAGCTGGCGACGCGGGTCAAGGACACCAACAAGGCCTGGACCACGATGGTCAAGAACGCCGGCTTCCAGCCCCAGTAAGGACCGCAAGATGATCGTGGATCTCAGAACCTACACCCTCGGGATCGGCGCCGTGCCGGCCTTCCTGAAGCGCTATGCCCGCGAAGGCCTGCCGGTGCAGAAGCGCCACCTGGGTGCACCGGTGGGCTACTACACGACGGAAGTCGGTGTCCTCAGCCAGGTCGTCCACCTGTGGCAGTACGAGAGCATGGCCGACCGCGAGCAGCGGCGCAGCGCCCTCGAAGCGGATCCGCAGTGGCTCGCCTACAAGGGCAGGAGCCTGGCCGACGGGCACGTGGTGCGGCAGGAAATCACGCTCCTGAAGAGCGTCGATCTGGCCGCCCTGGCAGCGGAGCCGCCGCGATGACCGGTGCGCTGCGGATCCTCCAGCTCGGACGGCTGCCGCCCGGCCTCGAAGCGCAACTGCAGCAGGGCCATGACGTGCACCCCCTGTGGCGCGAGGCCGCCCCCGACGAATTCCTGGCCGCCCGCGGCGCCGAGTTCTCGGTGCTGGTGACCCATGCCACGGCCGGCGCCGATGCCGCATTGATGGATCGGCTGCCGCGCCTGCGGGCGATCTGCAGCCTGGGCGTCGGCACCGACGCGATCGACCTGGAGGCCGCCCGGGCCCGGGACGTGGTCGTCAGCAACACGCCCGAGGTGCTCAACGACTGCGTGGCCGACCTTGCCGTCGGCCTGCTGATCGATGTGGCGCGCGGCGTCTCGGCTGCGGACCGCCACGTGCGCCGCGGCGACTGGGTGGCCAAGGGGCCGCCCGCGCTGGGCGCGCGCTTCAGCGGCAAGCGGCTCGGCTTCCTGGGCATGGGGCGCATCGGGCAGGCGGTCGCCCGCCGCTGCGCCGGGTTCGACATGGACATCCGCTACCACGTGCGCTTCGCGTTGCCCGATGCGCCCTGGCGCCACGAGCCCTCGCTGGTCGCGCTCGCCACCTGGGCCGACTTTCTGGTGGTCGCCTGTTCCGGCGGCCCCGCCACCCATCACCTGGTCTCCGGCGAGGTGCTGCGGGCATTGGGACCGCGGTCTTTCCTCGTCAACATCGCCCGGGGTTCGGTGGTGGACGAGAAGGCGCTGGTCGAGGCCCTGGCATCCGGCCAACTCGGCGGCGCGGCGCTGGACGTGTTCGAACTGGAGCCGCACGTGCCTTCCGCCCTGCTGGCGATGGACAACGTCGTCGTGCTGCCGCACATCGCCAGCGGCACGGTGGAAACTCGGCAGGCGATGGCGGACCTCGTGCTGCGCAATGTCCGCCGCTTCGTGGAATCGGGCCGGCTGGAGACCGAGGTCAGGGCCTGAGCGTGCCTTCGGCATGGCGAGCGGGGGGCATTCTGCGGGCCGGAGCAGACGATTAGGGTTAACCCTTATAATCGAGTCCGACCCAGGAGAACCCTCGCCATGTCCATCACCCTCGCCAACGGTATTTCCATCGATGCACCCGGTTCCGCACCCGCGGCCCACCCCCTGTCGCGCGCGCTGGCCTTCGGCCTCCGGCTGCTGACCGGCTGGAAGGCGGCGGCCCCCGAAGCCCCGCTGTCGCGCAAGGCCGAAGCCGACGCGCTCCGCGAATGGGCCTCGACCTTCGCGCGCACTGACCGCAGCTTCTCGGACGACCTGTTCGCGGCCGCCGACCGCCACGAGCGCATCGCCCGCTAGCAAGGCACGGCGCCCGACGGGCGCCAGCGGGTCCGTGCATACTGCGCGCAGCCAGCGGCTTGCGCGCGACCTGATCGCGTGGGGCTGGCGCTTTCGGCCACTCGACAGGAAGACCCGACCATGACCCAGGCGCGCGCGGTGCAGCTGCACGAATTCGGTGGTCCCGAAGTGATGCGGGTCGAATCCATCGACGTTCCCGCTCCCGGTCCCGGCGAGGTGCAACTGCGCCAGACCGCCATCGGCTTCAACTACATCGATATCTACCAGCGATCCGGCAAGTACCCGCTGCAGGCGCCGACCGGCCTCGGCCACGAGGCGGCCGGTGTCGTCGAGGCGCTGGGCGAGGGTGTGGCCGAGCTGCAGCCGGGCGACCGCGTGGTCTACATGAACGCCGGCGCCGGCGCCTATGCGGAGCGCCGCAACGTGCCCGCGGCCAAGCTGGTGAAGATCCCTCCCGGCATCTCCGACGAGGATGCGGCGGCGGTGTTCTTCAAGGCCATGACCGCGCAGTACCTGCTCAAGCGGACGTACCCGGTGCAGCCCGGCGACGTCGTGCTGGTGCACGCAGCCGCCGGCGGCGTCGGCCAGATCCTCAGCGGCTGGGCCAGTGCGCTGGGCGCGACGGTCATCGGCACCGCGGGATCGGCCGCCAAGTGCGAGGTCGCGCGGGCCGCGGGCTGCGCCGCCGCGATCGATTACTCGCAACCCGACTGGGTCGCGCAGGTGATCGCGGCCACCGGCGGGCGCAAGGCGCGCGTGGTCTACGACTCGGTGGCCCGGCACACCTTCATGGGCTCGCTCGACTGCACCGCGCCCTTCGGGATGGTGGTGCTCTACGGCGCCGCTTCGGGTCCGGCACCGGCCATCGAGCCCGAGCTGCTGAACAAGAAGGGCTGCCTGTTCCTGACGCGGCCTTCGGTCTTTCCGCACAACGCCGACACGTCGACCTTTCGCGCCAACGCCGCCGACGTCTTCGACGCGATGGCCACCGGCGCGGTGCGCGCGAGCATCGGGGCACGCTTCGGGCTGGAGCAGGTGGCCGATGCGCACCGGCTGGCCGAGAACCGGGCCAGCACCGGCGCGATCGTGATGCTGCCCTGAGGCGGCGGGGTGCGTCCCGCCCCATTCGTTGATCTGTTTGCCAGATCACACTGATCGAAATTGTGCGGTTTTGCTTTTTAGCGCAACTGCCTACCATGGACGCGCGAGAAGAGCCGGCGCGAGCCCAGCGCCTGGTGTCACAACGCCAACGATGAGACCCGCCGTGTTCAAATTCCTATCCCGCGAGCCGCTTCACGATCCGCTGGCGTCGCCGACGCCGGTCGCAGAGACCGAAGTCAAGACCACCACCTGCTACATGTGCGCCTGCCGCTGCGGCATCCGCGTGCACCTGCGGGACGGCGAGGTGCGCTACATCGACGGCAATCCGGACCATCCGCTGAACCAGGGCGTGATCTGCGCCAAGGGTTCGGCGGGGATCATGAAGCAGGTCTCGCCGGCGCGGCTCACGCGTCCGCTGTTGCGCAAGGCCGGCAGCGAGCGCGGCGCCGGCGAGTTCGAGCCCATCAGCTGGGAGCGCGCGTTCGACATCCTGACCGAGCGGCTCTCGAAGATCCGTGCCACCGACCCGAAGAAGTTCGCGCTCTTCACCGGCCGCGACCAGATGCAGGCGCTCACCGGCCTGTTCGCACGCCAGTTCGGCACGCCCAACTATGCGGCGCATGGCGGCTTCTGCTCGGTCAACATGGCCGCCGGCATGATCTACACCATCGGCGGCAGCTTCTGGGAGTTCGGCGGCCCCGACCTCGACCGGGCCAAGCTGTTCGTGATGATCGGCACCGCCGAAGACCACCACAGCAATCCGATGAAGGTCGCGCTGTCGAAGTTCAAGCGCAACGGCGGCCGCTTCATCTCGATCAACCCGGTGCGCACCGGCTATTCGGCCATCGCCGACGAGTGGATCCCGATCAAGCCGGGCACCGACGGCGCGCTCTTCATGGCGTTGCTGCACGAGCTGATCGCGGGCGACCTGATCGACCACGCCTTCCTTCGGCGATTCACCAACGCGCCGCAGCTGGTGGTGCTGGACGAGGGCGAGCGCGAGGGCCTGTTCGCCTTCGACCCGGAGCGCGGACCGCCGGGCGACGGCCGCCATCCGCACAACAAGCTGGTGTGGGATGCGGCCGGCGGCTGCGTGCGGCCGGCCTATCCCGAAGGCATCGCCGACGGCTGCGAGCCGGCGCTCGAGGGTCGCTACACACTGGCCGACGGCACCCGGGTGGCGCCCTCGTTCCAGTTGCTGCGCGAGCGCGTCGCGGACTGCACGCCCGAATGGGCGGAAGCCATCACCGGCATCCCGGCCGCGCGCATCCGCCTGCTCGCGCGCGAGATGGGCGAGACGGCGCTGAAGCAGGCCTTCGAACTGCCGATCCCGTGGACCGACGCCTGGGGCAAGAAGCATCCGACCACGCAGGGACGCCCGGTGGCTTTCCATGCGATGCGCGGACTGGCGGCGCATTCCAACGGCTTTCAGACGGTGCGCGCGCTGGCGGTGCTGATGAGCGTGCTGGGCACCATCGACGCGCCCGGGGGCTTTCGCCACAAGGCGCCGTACCCGCGCCACATCGTGCCCAACTACCGGGCCTTCAATTCGCCCGAAATGATCCAGCCCGACACGCCGCTCAACGCGGCGCCGCTGGGCTTTCCGGCCGGTCCCGACGAACTGGCCATCAACCCCGACGGCTCGCCGATCCGCATCGACCACGCTTTCTCGTGGGAGCATCCGCTGTCGGCCCACGGCTTGATGCACAACGTCATCACCAACGCGGTGAAGGGCGATCCGTACCGCATCGACACGCTGCTGATCTTCATGGCCAACATGGCGTGGAACTCGAGCATGAACACCATGGGCGTGCGCGAGATGCTCAACCGCAAGGACGAGAAGGGCGAGTACATGATTCCCTTCCTGGCGGTGTGCGATGCCTTCCAGAGCGAGACCGTGGCCTTCGCCGACCTCGTGCTGCCCGACACCACCTACCTCGAGCGCCACGACGTGATGGGCATGCTCGACCGGCCGATCTCCGAGTTCGACGGGCCGGTGGACTCGGTGCGGGTCCCGGTCGTGCCGCCGACCGGCGAATGCAAGCCGTTCCAGGAGGTGCTGATCGAGCTGGCCTCGCGGCTCAAGTTTCCGGCCTTCACCACGCCCGAAGGCGGGCGCAAGTTCAGCGGCTATCCCGACTTCGTCGTCAATTTCCAGCCGGCGCCCGGGATCGGCTTCCTGATGGGATGGCGCGGCAAGGACGGCACCGAACACCTCAAGGGCGAGCCCAACCCGAAGCAGTGGGAGGCCTATGCGAAGAACAATTGCGTGTTCCGCTACCACATGCCGCAGACCATGCACTACATGCGCAACTGGAACCGGGAGTACCTGGACTTCGCCATGGACAAGGGCTGGCGGCAACGCAACGACCCGGTGCAGCTCGCCTTGTATTCCGACACCCTGCAGAGCTTCAGGCTGGCGGCCCAGGGCAAGACGAAGGGCCGCCGGCCGCCCGAGGAACTGCGCGAGCGCATCGACACCTACTTCGACCCGCTGCCGTTCTGGTATCCGCCGCTGGAAGACGGCGTGACTGATCGCGAGGCCTACCCGCTCAACGCGCTGACCCAGCGCCCGATGGCGATGTACCACTCGTGGGATTCGCAGAATGCGTGGCTGAGGCAGATCCACAGCCACAACTACCTGCACGTCAATCCGGCCACCGCGAAGGCGGCCGGCATCGAGGACGGCGGCTGGTGCTGGGTCGAAAGCCAGTGGGGCAAGGTGCGCTGCATGCTGCGCTACAGCGAGACGGTCGAGCCCGGCACCGTCTGGACCTGGAACGCGATCGGCAAGGCCGACGGCGCCTGGCAGCTGGCGCCTGGCGCGGACGAGGCGCGCAAGGGCTTCCTGCTCAATCACCTGATCACCGAGGAGCTGCCCTTTGCCAATTCGCATGGCGGCACCACCATCAGCAACTCCGACCCGATCACGGGCCAGGCCGGCTGGTACGACGTGCGCGTGCGGATACGGCCCGCCGATCCGGGGGATCCGAAGGAGAGCTTCCCGCAGATGGCGAGCATGCCGTCCACGCCGGGCGTGGTGGGCAAGGCCGCGAGCGTGCTGACCTATTTCGCGGGGCGCCTGAAATGATCCAGTGGCTCAAGGACCTGATGAAGGGCGCCGCGCAGCCGATGGCGCTGGTGGAGGAGGGCGTGCGGCCCGTGTCGATCTCGCGCGGCGGCGAGGTGCGCGTGCGCGCCGACCAGGGCGAGACGCTGGCCAGGCAACTGGCGCTGGTGATCGACCTCAATGTGTGCGTCGGCTGCCACGCCTGCGTGACCTCCTGCAAGCAATGGAACACCTCCGGCAGCGCCGGCCCGCTGGCCGACGAGAAGCCCTACGGCGCCGATCCGACCGGCACCTTCTTCAATCGCGTCCAGACCTACGAGGCCGGCGCGTACCCGGTTACCGAGACCATCCACTTCCCCAAGAGCTGCCTGCATTGCGAGGATCCGCCGTGCGTGCCCGTGTGCCCGACGGGCGCCAGCTACAAGCGCAAGGAGGACGGCATCGTGCTGGTCGACTACGACAAGTGCATCGGCTGCAAGTACTGCGCCTGGGCCTGCCCCTACGGCGCGCGCGAACTCGACGAGGAGCGCCAGGTCATGACCAAGTGCACGCTGTGCGTCGACCGCATCTACGACGAGAAGCTGCCCAAGGAAGATCGCAAGCCCGCCTGCGTCAAGGCCTGCCCGACCGGCGCGCGCATCTTCGGCGACGTGAAGGATCCGAATTCCGAGGCATCGATCGCGATCCGCGAGCGTGGCGGCTATTCGCTGATGCCCGAGTGGGAGACTCGGCCGGCCAACCAGTACCTGCCGCGGCGGGTGACCGAGGTCGCGGGTGGCGCGTCGAAGGTGCAGCCGACCCTCGGAGGACCGCTGTGAATCCGGCCTTCTCCGTCGTCATCTTCACTGTCGTTGCCGGTGCCGCGCAGGGCATGGTGGTCGCGCTGGCGCTGGCCCGCCTGGCGGGCCTGGCGCTCGCGCCCTCGTTCCTGTCCACGGCGCTGCTCGTGGCCGAGGCCCTGCTGCTGATCGGCCTCGGCGCCTCCTTCGCCCATCTGGGCCGGCCCGGGCGGGCGTGGCGCGCCGTCCTGATGTGGCGCACCTCCTGGCTCTCGCGCGAGGTGATCGTGCTTCCCGCTTTCATCGGCATCGTCGGGCTCTGGTGGCTGGCGCTGTACCGCGGCATCGACAACAGCATGCTGCTGCCCGCCGCGGCGATCGTCGCGGCGGCGCTGCTCTGGTATTGCACCGCGATGATCTACGCCTGCCTGCGCTTCATCGAGGAGTGGGCGCAGCCGCTGACCCTCGTGAACTTCGCGCTCACCGGCCTGTCGTCCGGCCTGGTCCTGACCTGCGCGCTCGCCGTCCTGGCGGGGCAGCCGCAACTGCTCCAGGCCTTCGGCCCGGCGGCCGCGGCCGTGACCGCCGTGGCCGGCATCACGCGCTCGCTGGCGCTGCGCCGCAACGCCCTGCTGAAGCACAAGTCGACCCTGCAGTCCGCCACCGGCATCCGCGCGCCACAGCTGGCGCAGACGTCGATGGGCATGTCGGCCGGTTCATTCAACACGCGGGAGTTCTTTCATCGCGCCGGACCGGCATCGATGAAGCACCTGAAGCGGGCGCTGATCGTGCTCGGCTTCGCCGTGCCGGCGGTGTTGCTGCTGTGGGGCCTCGCGGCGGCGTCGGGCATGGCCTTCGTGCTGGCCTGGGCGGTGCAGCTTCCGGGGCTCGTCGCGGACCGGTGGATGTTCTTTGCGCAGGCCAGGCATCCGCAAAACCTCTACTACCAGGTCGTCTCATGAATCCGTCACCTGCGCCGGCGCCGTCGCGCGGACGCTGCCCGGGAGGATGCGCAATAATCCACGCCATGCATCTCGCGAAAAGCGCATCCTGGCGCGACCTGCCATGAGTTCCAGCGTACCCACGCCGAGTGAACTCGCCCCCATCGACGACGACGAACTCGTGCGCCTCGCCGTGAGTTGGCGCGCGCAAGCCTCGCGTGGCGACCGCGATGCCTTCGGCGTCGCCCACGCGCTCGAGGTCGAGTGCCGGCGTCGCCTGCGCACCAGCCAACTGCACCAGTTGCCGCCCGAACCGCCGCCGCCGGCGCGCCCCTGGTGGAAGTTCTGGAGCGACAAGGCCGTCCCGCTCTCCGTTCGCTGAGTCCGGCGCCGGGCGGCGGTCGCGCTCAGGCGCCGCGCACCATCGACAGCACCTGCCGGGCGTCCAGCGTCCGGGCCTTGTCCTGCATGGCCGGCAGGTAGCGTGCCTGCAGGCCTTGTGCCTCCTGCATCACGCCCGCGTAGGCGTCCTTGAGCATCTGCGTCGACAGCTTGCGCCCGCCTGCGTAGTAGCGCTTGGCGACATGGCCCAGCGCGTAGGTGGTGGCAAAGCTCATGCCGGAGCTCACGGCCTGTTTGCCGAGTCCGCCGAGCAGGCCGCCGCCGACCTTGCCCAGCAGGCCGCCGAGCAGCTTGCGGCCGGCCTGCTCGAGGTACTGGGAGGTCAGGCCGACGCCGACCGTGGCGATGAAGTCCTTCACGTGGCCGCTGTCCAGCTCGAAGCCGTAGGCCTTGCCGATCCGATAGACCAGCTTCATCTGCAGCGGAATGATCGCCATGGTCGAGAGCGTCTCGGGCAGCAGCTCGAGCGCGCCGTTCAGGATCGCGGCGTTGAGGATCGCCGGGTCGAGTTCGGCCTGGTCGGGCGCGACGGCGGCCGCGGGCGCGCCCGCCGAAGCCAGCGGCACGGCCGCGATCGCCTGCGCCTGCGCGGTGAACTGGCTTGCGGCCGCCGCATCGAGCCCGAGCGAGGTGCGCAGGTCGGCAAGGAAGGCGCGCTCGGCCTCCGAGTGCGCGCCATCGGCGTCGCACACGCAGACCGCCATCTCGTAGGCCAGCTGCCTGGCGCCGCTGCTGCCGAGCTGCGCGCCGGCCTCGGCCATCGAGACGCGCTTCATCAGTACGTCCTGGTAGAGCGTGGGCAGATGCAGGCCATCGCTTTGCGAGAGGCCTTCCGCGATGCGCTTGATCTCCTCGCGTTCGCGCTCGTGCTTCTCGCCGTCGACGAAGGCCGCCATCAGGCTCAGCGTGACGATGGCGCGGGATTCTTGTGGCGAGATGTTCATTCCTCGCGGCCTCCACCCAGGCCGAGCAGCATCAGCAGCGACTGGAACACGTTGTACAGGCTCAGGTAGACGCCGAGCGTGGCCGTGATGTAGTTGGTCTCGTGGCCATCCTTCACGCGCTTCAGGTCGTGCAGGATGAAGGCCGAGAAGATGCCGATGGCCAGCACCGCGAGCGTGATCATCAGGGCGCCCGACTGGATGAAGAAGTTGGCGATGCCCGCGACCAGCAGCAGGATGGCGCCGATGAAGAGCCACTTGCCCATCGCCGACAGGTCGCGCTTGATGATCGACGACAGGCTGGCCATGCCGAGGAAGATCGCGCCGGTGCCCGCGAAGGCGGTCATCACGAGGCTGGCGCCGTTCTGCATGCCGAGCACCACGCCCAGCATGCGCGACAGCATCAGGCCCATGAAGAAGGTGAAGCCCAGCAGCACCGGCACGCCGGCGGCCGAGTTCTTGGTCTTCTCGATCGCGAACATGAAACCGAAGGCGCCGGCCAGGAAGACCATCATCGAGATGCCGGGCGACATCGCGCGTGCAAGGCCGGTCGACAGGCCGAGCCAGGCGCCCAGCACCGTCGGCACCATCGAGAGGGCCAGAAGCCAGTAGGTGTTGCGCAGCACCTGATTGCGTTCGGCAACGGCCGCAGAACCCGCATGCGGGGAGCCGTAGACCTGGATGTTCTCGTTCATGAATGTCCTTGTGGGTTGAGAAACCGCGCGTGTGCACGCGCATGGGGCCCACTCTAGACTGCGATAGCTTTCGGGAAAAGTCGAATTTTTGACACCATTCATTCGAGTTTTACGTAGTATCGTGTGCTGAGAATGAACTTCAAGCACCTGCATTACTTCTGGGCCGCCGCCAAGGCCGGCGGCATCGTGCGCGCCAGTGAGCAGCTGCACATCACGCCGCAGACGCTGTCGGGCCAGATCAAGCTGCTCGAAGAAAGCCTGGGCTGCAGCCTGTTCCAGAAGCGCGGCCGCGGGCTCGAGCTGACGCCCGAGGGCCGCACCGCGTTGAGCTATGCCGACCAGATCTTCGCGCTCGGCTCCGAACTCGAGGCCGCGCTCGGCAGCCGCGGGGAGGGCGCCCGCGCGCTCGACTTCCGGGTCGGCATCGCCGACGCCGTGCCGAAGTCGATCGCCTACCGGCTGCTCGAACCGGCGCTCGGCATCCCGGAGCCGGTGCGGCTGATCTGCCACGAGGGCAATTTCCGCGACCTGCTCGGCCAGCTCTCGGTGCAGCGCATCGACCTCGTGATCGCCGACGAGCCGATGGGCCGCCAGATCGGCGTCAAGGCCTTCAACCACACGCTGGGCACCACCGCCATGAGCTTTTTCGCCACCGCGGCGCTGAAGCAGACGCTCCAGGGCGAGTTCCCGGCCTGCCTCGACCGTGCGCCGATGCTGATCCAGGGCGCGTCCTCGGCGGCGCGGCAGCGGCTCGACCTGTGGCTGGCGGAGCACCGGCTCAGGCCGCGGCCGATCGGCGAGTTCGACGATGCCGCGCTGCTGAAGGCCTTCGGCGGCGAGGGCCGCGGCGTCTTCATGACGCCCACGGTGCTCGAGGAGGAGACCTGCGCGCAGTACGGGGTCGAGGTCATCGGCCGCGCCGCCGAGCTGATCGAGGAGTTCTTCGCGATCTCGGTCGAGCGCCGCATCACCCATCCCTGCGTGGTCGCCATCACGAGGGCGGCGCGCGGGCGCTTCCATCGGGGCCGCAGCTCCGCATAATCGGCCGTCTCTCCAAGGACCCCCATGAACGCACATCCGGCCGACCGGCCCCGGGTTCCCCAGCCGCCGCTGAAGCCGATCGTCGGCAATCTCGGCGAGCTCGATTCGAAGGCGCCGATCCAGAGCATGATGCGGCTGGCCGGCATCTACGGGCCGATCTTCAAGCTCACGCTGCTGGGCCGCGACGTCTACGTGGTGAGTTCGCAGGCGCTGGTCAACGAGCTCTGCGACGAAACGCGTTTCGTCAAGCGCGTGCACGGCCCGCTGCAGGAGATCCGCGCCTTCGCCGGCGACGGCCTCTTCACCGCCTACAACAGCGAGCCCAACTGGGCCAAGGCGCACCGGCTCCTGATGCCGGCCTTCGGCCCGCTGGGCGTGCGCTCGATGTTCGACCGCATGGTCGACATCGCGCACCAGATGTTCGTCAAATGGGAGCGCTTCGGCCCGTCGGCGGTCGTCGACGTGGCCGACAACATGACGCGGCTGACGCTCGACACCATCGCGCTGTGCGCCTTCGACTACCGCTTCAACAGCTTCTACCAGAACGAGATGCATCCCTTCGTCGCGGCGATGGTCGACGCGCTCGAGGAGGCCGGCCAGCGCGGCCGGCGGCCCGCGATGGTGTCCAACCTGATGGTCGGCACCCGGCGCCGCTACGAGGCCGACCAGCAGATGCTGGCGCGCGTGGCCGAGCAGCTGATCGCCGAGCGCCGCAGCGACCCGCAGGGCGCGGGCAAGGACGACCTGCTCAACGTGATGCTCAACGGGGTCGACCCGGTGAGCGGCGAGAAGCTGTCGGACGAGAACATCCGCTTCCAGATGGTCACCTTCCTGATCGCCGGCCACGAGACCACCAGCGGCCTGCTGTCCTTCGCCTGCTACCTGCTGCTGAAGAACCCCGAGGCGATGCTGAAGGCGCGCGCCATCGTCGACGAGGTGCTCGGCGAGCAGATGCCGAGGGTCGAGCATCTCGCGCAGCTGCGCTACATCGAGCAGATCCTGATGGAGTCGCTGCGCCTGTGGCCGACCGCGCCGGCCTTCGGCGTCAAGCCGGTCGCCGACACGGTGCTGGCGGGCCGCTATCCGCTCACGACCCGGGACACCTTGCTGGTGCTGCAGCCGGCGCTGCATCGCGACCCGGCCGTGTGGGGCGAGGACGCCGAGGCCTTCCGCCCCGAGCGCTTCGAGCCCGACACGGCCGAGAAGCTGCCGCCCAATGCCTGGAAGCCCTTCGGCAACGGCGCCCGGGCCTGCATCGGCCGGCCGTTTGCGATGCAGGAGGCGCAGCTGGTGATCGCGATGCTGCTGCAGCGTTTCGACATCGTGATGGACGATCCGTCCTACCAGCTCGAGATCGCCGAAACGCTGACCATCAAGCCGCACGGCCTGAAGATCCGCGCCCGCAGCCGGGGGGGTGCCAATGGCTTCGCGCTGCGCAGCGCCATTCCGTCGGTGCCGCAGCGGCTGGTGAAGGAGCCGGTGGACGAGGTCGCGCTGCCGCCCGACGCACCGACGCTGCTGGTGCTGTACGGCAGCAACACCGGCTCCTGCGAGATGTTCGCCCGCCGCATTGCGGCCGAAGCGCCGCGGCAGGGTTACGCCGCCACGGTCGCCACGCTCGACGAGTACGCAGGGGCATTGAAGGGCGGCACGCCGGTGGTGGTGGTCACGGCCTCCTACGAGGGCCAGGCGCCGGACAACGCGAAGAAGTTCCTGTCATGGCTGGAGGGCTGCGCGCCGGGCACGCTGGACGGCGTCCGCTTCGCGCTGCTGGGCTGCGGCAACCGGCAATGGGCGCGGACCTACCAGGCGGTGCCCAAGCGGGTCGACGCCGCGCTCGCCGCGGCCGGTGCCGTGCGCCTGCGGCCGCGCGGCGAGGCCGATGCCGGCGGCGATTTCTTCGGCGCTTTCGAGGAGTGGTCCGGCGCGCTGTGGGACGACCCGGGCGTGGCGCTCGGGCGCACGGTGGCCGACAAGCCATCGGCGCCGAGCTTCGATGTGGAGGTCCTCAAGTCGGCCCGCGAGCGCGCGCTGGCACTCAACGAACTCGAACTCGGCACCGTGGTCGAGAACCGCCAGCTGGTGAACATGGGCGCCGCCGGTGCGCGCTCCAAGCGCCATCTGCAGATCGCGCTGCCGGCCGGCATGCGCTACCGCAGCGGCGACTACCTCGCAGTGCTGCCGCGCAACCCGGACGCCAGCGTGGCGCGCGCGCTGGCGCGCTTCGGCCTCGCCGGCGACACGCAGATCGTGATCCGCAAGCAGGCCGGCACCGCTTCCGCGCTGCCCGGCGACTACCCGATCGGCGCCGCCGAGGTGCTGGCGGGCTATGTCGAGCTGGCGCAGCCCGCGACCCGCGCGCAGGTCGGCCAGCTCGCCGAGGCGACGCCGTGCCCGCCCGAGCGCCAGGCGCTCGAACGCTTGGCTGGCGAGCAGGCGTATGCCGACGAAGTGCTGGCAAGGCGCGTCAGCGTGCTCGACCTGCTCGAGCGCACGCCGTCCTGCGGCATCGGACTGGCAGGCTTTCTCGGCATGCTGCCCACGCTCAGGGCGCGCCAGTACTCGATCTCCTCGTCACCGCTCGCCGATGAGGCCGAGGCCAGCCTGACCTTCGCGGTGGTCGATGCGCCCGCGCTGTCGGGGCAGGGCGAATTCCAGGGCGTGGCCTCGACCTACCTGGCGCGCCTGCAGGCCGGCGACCGGGTGTCGGTCGCGGTGCGGCCCTCGCAATCCGGCTTCCGTCCGCCGGCCGATCCGAAGACCCCGATCGTGATGGTGTGCGCCGGCACCGGCGTCGCGCCCTTTCGCGGCTTCCTGCAGGAGCGCGCCTGGCAGAAGGCGGCCGGCCGCGAGGTCGGCCCGGCGCTGCTCTTCTTCGGCATCGACGATCCGGAGGTCGACTACCTGTACCGCGAGGAGTTCGCGGCCTGGGAGGCGGCGGGCGTGGTCGAGCTGCGGGCTGCATTCTCGGCCCGGCCCGAGGGCGATGTCATGTTCGTGCAACACCGCGTCTGGCAGGACCGGGCCGACATCGGCGCGTTCTTTCGCCAGGGCGCGCAGTTCTATGTCTGCGGCGACGGCAGGCACATGGCGCCGGCGGTGCGCGAGACCTTCATCCACATCTACCAGCGCGCGACCGGCAGCGACGATGCCGCGGCCGAGGCCTGGGTCGACCGCATGGAGCACGAGCACGGGCGCTACGTGTCGGATGTGTTTGCTTGAGTGACGACCTGGGCCGTGTCGCGCAATAGTGCAAATGCACTATTCGGGCGACCGGGCGGAGCCGCGAGACTGTGGCCCAGATTTCTCGGTCGACCCATGCTCACTCTCAGTCGGAAAGAAAAGATCCTTCGCAAAGCCGGCATCACGGTGCCGCCGTTTCCGGCCCGCCGCCTGCCGCTGCAGGAGCGTCACTTGCACATGCGCGCCAGGGTGCCGCAGGAGGAGCGGGACGCCGACGCCGAGCAGCGCGCCGCGGTGCAGGCGTGGAAGCAGACGGTCAATGCGCTGCACGCCGCGCACGTGGAAGGTCGGTTCAGACCAGGGCGCCAGGGATCGTCATGATGTCCCAGGCGCCGCCGAAGCCGCTCGGCGTCGGGCGTTCGACCACGGGCTGGAAGCTGGCCAGCACCTGGCTGCCTGCCGCCTGCGCGGCCTGATAGGAAGGCAGCGGGCCGCTGGCCGAATCGATCACCTGACAGGGGCCCAGCCGCAGCCAGCCGCCGGGTCGGACGATCAGCCAGTAATAGTGGCCGGCGATGGGTTCTTCGATGACGAGGCTCAGGTCAGGCTTCATGTGCTGCGAGTTCAAACTCATGTGCTGAGCCGGCATTGAATCGAAGGCGCGCGGGCGCGCCAAGGAAATAGATCACGCCGGGGAACCCTATTTGCCCCGATCCCGGCCGGACGGGGCCCCCGCCGTCCGGAGGACAATCGGGGAATCTCCCGCTCGAACCCTGAAAACCCGAACATGCCCCCACTCGACGACCCCTTCCACGATGCCGAGGTCGGCTCCCGCGACAGCACGCTCGATACCACCCGGATCGACGACGTGCGCATCGGCGCGGTCCGCCCGCTCATGACCCCCGCGCTGCTGCAGGAGCGCGTGCCGGTGCGCGACAACACGCTGGCGCTGGTGGAAAGCAGCCGCGCCGCGATCGCCGACGTGCTGCACGGCCGCGACGACCGCCTGGTGGTGGTGGTCGGGCCCTGCTCGATCCACGACCACGACCAGGCGATCGAGTACGCGCAGCGCCTGAAGTCGGTCGCCGACCGGCTGCAGGACGACCTGCTGATCGTGATGCGCGCCTACTTCGAGAAGCCGCGCACCACCGTGGGCTGGAAGGGCTACATCAACGATCCGCACCTCGACGGCAGCTTCGCGATCAACGAAGGGCTGGAGCGCGCACGGCGCCTGCTGCTGGAGCTGACCACGCTGGGGCTGCCGACCGGCACCGAGTTCCTCGACCTGCTGAGCCCGCAGTTCATCGCCGACCTGATCGCCTGGGGCGCCATCGGCGCGCGCACCACCGAGAGCCAGAGCCATCGGCAGCTGGCCTCGGGCCTGAGTTGCCCGGTCGGCTTCAAGAACGGCACCGACGGCAGCGTCAAGGTCGCGGCCGACGCGATCCTCGCGGCCCGTGCGCCGCACGCCTTCATGGGCATGACCAAGATGGGCATGGCGGCGATCTTCGAGACCCGTGGCAACGACGACTGCCACGTCATCCTGCGCGGCGGCAAGGCGCCCAACTATTCCGCCGCGGACGTGGCGGCGAGCTGCGACGCGCTGGCCGCCAACGGCCTCAGGCCGCAGGTGATGATCGACGTCTCGCATGGCAACAGCAGCAAGCAGCACCAGCGCCAGATCGTGGTCGCGGCCGAGGTGGCGGCGCAGATCGCGGCCGGCGAAGCGCGCATCACCGGCGTGATGATCGAGAGCCACCTCGAGGAGGGGCGGCAGGACCTGTTGCCGGGGGTGGCGCTCAGGCACGGCGTCTCGATCACCGATGCCTGCATCGGCTTCGCGCAGACGGTGCCGGTGCTCGAGGGGCTGGCCTCCGCGGTCAAGGCGCGGCGGCGTCTGGCGACGGCGTGATGGGCGCGCGGGCTGCCTTGTCCCCGGTGCTCCAGGTCCGGAATCTGCGCTTCGCCTACCCGGGGCAGCCGCCGCTGGCGTTCGGCTGGACCGGTGCCATCGGCCCGGGCGTGACGCTGTTGCATGGCGACACGGGCAGCGGCAAGTCGACCCTGCTGCGCGTGATGGCCGGGGCTCTGGCCGCTGACGGCGAGTTGGCGCTGGTGGGTGCGCGCCTCGACGAAGACGCGCGGGCCTACGGGAGCGGCGTCTTCTTCGTCGATCCGGCCACCGACGCATTCGATCCGCTCACCGTGCGCGCCTGCACGGCCGCGCTGCGCGTCGGCGACGCGCGCTTCGACGAGGCCGCGTGGCAGTCGCTGGCCGACGGCTTCGGGCTGGCGCCGCATCTCGACAAGTCGATGTACATGCTGTCCACCGGGTCGAAGCGCAAGGTCTGGCTGGCCGCCGCGCTGGCTTCCGGACGGCCGCTGATCCTGCTCGACGAACCGACCGGCGGACTCGACGCCGCATCGATCCGCTGCCTCTGGCGCGCCCTGGCCGAGAAGGCGCGGGGCTCGCTGCAGGCCGTGGTGGTGGCCAGCGGCGAGCGCACTGAGATGCCTGGGCTGGCCGCGACCCTCGAGCTGCCGCTGCGCTGAGGCCGGCGGCCGGGCCGCCAGCGCGGCGAAGTCCGCGCTTCGCACGGACGGGCGGCCTGCTGCTGCCCCCTCGGGGGCAGCGACGACACGGAGTGTGGAACGTGGGGGTCCGTGTTATGCCAGAAGGGAGGGCTGCGGCTCGGTCCTCGGCTCGACATCCAGCAGCGTGCCGCGGCAGTTCGCTGCGCCGCAATGGCAGGGATAGTCGGACGGTGCCGAGCCGTCGTCGGCCGTGAGGCCGTAGTCGATGAAAAGCTCGTCGCCGGCCTCGACCGGCACCAGCGTCTGGAACCTGAGCTCCAGCCGGCCGGCGGCGTCGTACTCCTCGACCGCCTCGCAGTTCGGGTCGCAGGAATGGTTGAGGTGGCGGGTGGCGTTGCCGCCCTTGCCGGCGTCGATGATTTCCTCGTTGGAGAGCTTGAACAGATAGGTCAGCTGGCCGTCCCATTTCCGGCCGGCGACCTGCTCGGCCGTGTAGCGGCGGCCTTCGTAGAGACCCAGCAGGGCGTGGGCGGGCAGCGGCCGGGTGGCGAACGCGCCCAGCCCGTGAACGCCGCTGGGCGACACCCGCAGGCAGGGGGTGGAGGAATCGGATCTTCTGGCGGCGGTCATGGCAGGGAGGAAACGGAATGCGGGGAGGCGAACGAGGCGCCCAGGAGGTGGCCATCGCGGGCGCGCAGGCGGGCGGGCTCGCATCGTACATCGGCCGCGGAGGCCGCTCCTGGTGCCCATGCGGGGCATTGGCGATAGGAAAAAGACCCGGCACTCCGACTAAGCTATAGCCTTGTTCCAAACAACGCGGTGATTCCCATGACTTCGACATACGCCCAAATCCAGAAGAAGATCGCCCTGCTGCAGCGACAGGCTGACTCGCTGCGCGAGAAAGAAGTCGCTGGTGTGATCGAGCGCATCAAGGTGGCGATTGCGCACTATGGCTTGACTGCACAGCACCTGGGCTTCGGGGCCGATACAGCGCGAGCGCGACCCGGCGCCGTAGCTCGTAGGAAGGTGGCCGTCGCGGCGACGGCCAAGTACAGCGACGGTGCCGGCAACGGCTGGTCGGGCCGCGGACCTCGCCCGCGTTGGCTGCGCGAAGCGCTGGCGGCCGGAAAATCGCTCGACGACTTCAGGGTTGGCGCTGCGCCCCGGAAGGCGTCGCGTCCCGCCAAGAATGCGGCTCGGCAGCAGCGGCGTCCATCGAGCGCGCTGTACCGCGACGACGCGGGCCATTCGTGGACCGGTCGCGGTCCGCAGCCTCGTTGGCTCAAGGAAGCTCTGGCGCAAGGCAAGACCCTGAGCGATCTGACGGCCAGTTGACGGGCCCGCGGGCGCGAGCCGGGCGTGCGCCGGCTTGCCGGCCGCGGCGGAGGCGAGGTCGGCCGATCAGGGCGTCGGCATTGAACGGTTCCGTGCATTTGTACGCAATTCGCGAGATACCTCAGGCTGTAGTCCATTCGGCCTCATTGCGACCCCTCGACAATCGCGCCAAGCCTCGCTCTCCACGCATGAAAGCATCTCTCTTCCTCGGAACGCTGAATCGAATCCGCAGTCGCCTTCGGCGCCTGGTCGGCCGGCCGATGCGCCCGATGCCGCGTGCGGTGGCGTCCGTGCCCCTGCCCGTGGCGCCGTTCCCCCGGGTCGCGGCGCCGAGGCCGATTCAGGACGCCCCCCAGTTGACGACGCCGGCCGCCGCGCCGATGCGGGCTGTGGCCGTGGCGGTGCGATCCGAGCCCGCGGCGGTCCAGGTGCAAGTCCAGGCCACGGCCGCAGCTCAGCCCCCCGCGCGGACGATGCGTTCGCTCGAGGAGGTCCGGGCCGATCTGGCCCGGCTGCGCCAAAGCGCGAAGGAGCGCCATGCACGGGCCTTGGTGCCGGTCCGGCGCGACATCAGTTTCGAGCCGACCGACTTCATGGACTTCGCCAAGCCGGCCGAAGCGCCCGAGGAGTCCTTCGAAGCGACGGCGTTCCTGGACTTCACCACCCTGAAGCCACGCGCCGGGCACTGAGGCCTGTTCACAGGCCCTGATCATCCGGCCGTGCGGCGCGCCTTCAATCGGCCTTCAGGATGGTCTCGCCCTTGATCGGACCCCAGTCGCGGATGTTGTGGCGCCTCCGCTTCCAGCCGGCATAGGTGCGCCGCAGGTTCACGACCGAAATGAAGTAGTACAGCACCTTGAACATCCGGAGCGAGCGCCGGTAGGCCGCTCCGTGATGGATGTCGGCCGCCAGCAGCGACATCAGGCCCTGCTTGGCCTTGAAGAGGTTGTTGGGGTGCATGAACATGTCGCGGATCGTCGGATTGGTGACCCGGTAGATGAACCATGAATAGTCCCGCGGCCCCACACGCATGCGCTTTTCCAATGCCTTGCGCGCGGCCGGCAACTCGGCCGGCCGGTCGAGCGCCGTCGCCACCAGGTCGGCGCCGTCGAAGGCGCTTTGCATCGCGAGGAACACGCCCGACGAGAACATCGGGTCGATGAAGGTGAAGGCGTCGCCGACCATCAGGTAGCGCTCGCCGGTGCCATGGGTGCTCGAATAGGAGAAATTGCCTGTCGCGTGCACCACGTCATCGATCAGCGTGGCGTCCTTCAGCCGGTCGTGCAGCTCGGGGCACAGCGCGATGGTGTCGCGGAAGTACTCCCTCAGCGGCTTGTCGCGCGCCTTCAGATAGTAGGCCCAGCACACCGCGCCGACGCTGGTGCTGCCGTCGGCCAGCGGAATGAACCAGAACCAGCCATGCTCGAACCAGCAGATGCTGATGTTCCCCTCGCGCCGGCCCTCGAGCCGCCGCGCATTGCGGAAGTGACCGAACAGCGCCGTGCTGTTGTGCTCCGGATTCCTTTTCCTGGACCCGAACTTGCTCGCCAGCAGCGTGTCGCGGCCACTGGCATCGACCACGAAGCGCACACGCCAGCGGCGAGCGCTGCCGTCGTCCAGCGCCGCGTGTACTGTCGCACCCGCGTCGTCGAAGTCCACCTGCCGTACCTTCGCCCCCTCGATCGTCAACGCGCCCTCGCGGGCGGCGTGGCGGAACAGCAGTTCGTCCAGTTCCGAGCGTCGAACCTGCCAGGCCGATTCCTTGGATGGGTCCCAGCCCTCGGAAAAATCCACATAGCTGCGGTAGTCGAGGTCCGGCGGAACGAACTCGATGCCGAACTTGGGCATGCCGATCTTCTCGACCTGATCGAGCACCCCGAGCCTTCTGAACAGCTCGACGTTGCCCGGCAGCAGCGACTCGCCGATGTGGAAGCGCGGGTGATGCTCCTTCTCCAGCAGCACCACGCGCCGCCCTTCGCGCGCGAGCAGCGTGGCGATGGTCGAGCCGGCCGGTCCGCCGCCGATGACCAGGACATCGCATTCGTGGGCTGCTTCCATGGGTTCGATATTCCTTTTCCAGATTGACCCGAACGGGGCCCGCATTGTGCCTTCGGCAAGGCGCCGAGATCCCGGGGCGCGAATGACTAAGATGGCGGCCCCGAACTGTGAGAGGACATGTGGAATGAAGACCGGACCGATGCTGATGAGGCTGGCGGCAGGGGTTGTTGTCGCGGGTGCCGTGGGCGCCGCGGGTGCCGCCGAGCCGCTCCGCGGCCCGGCCACGGCGTCGCCGGGTGCGCCCGCAGCGATCGAGGGGCCGACCTGGCGCCTCACCGACGTCCGGGGATTCGACGCCGCGGCACTCCCCGCCGGACCGCGATCGGTCACGGCGCGCTTCAAGGGGGGCCGGGTCGACGGCTTCTCGGGCTGCAACCGGTATTTCGGCTCCTACACCTTCAAGCAAGACCGGCTGGTCATCGGCCCGCTGGCCGGGTCCATGATGGCCTGCGATGAGGCGTCGATGGCGGTCGAGACGGCAGTGAAGCGGGCGCTGTCGGGCGCATTTCGCCCTGTGCTCGCCGAAGATCGTCTGAGCCTGCTGGCCGATGGCGGCGAGGCCGTGCTCGCCTTCAAGGCGGAGCCTGTGCCGGTGCTCGCCGGACTGCGGTCGAACATCACCGGCTTCAACAACGGCCGGCAGGCGGTCGTGAGTCCGCTGCTCGGCACCACGCTCTCGCTGTCGTTCGGCGACGGCATCGTGAAGGGCTTCGGCGGCTGCAACACGTTCCGCGCCAGCTACACCACCGACGGCGACCGCATTGCCGTGGGGCCCGTGGCCGCCACCCGCAGGGCCTGCCCCGCGGAGGGCGTGATGCAGCAGGAGAGGGAGTTCATCGCGGCCCTGAAGTCGACCACGACCTGGGCCTTCAGCGGCGCATTCCTCGACATGCACCGCCCCGACGGCGCGCGCACGCTGATCGGCAGCCGCGAGGCCGACTAGCTCACCATCCGGACTGCTGTTGCCTGCCGCCCCTGATGTTCCCGGCGACACCGCCAGCGAGGCCGCCGATCGCCGCTCCCGTCCAGGCGTCGCCGCCGGAGATCGCCGCGATGCCAGCCCCGCCCGCGGCACCCATGGCGGCGCCGCTCATCGTTCCCTGCTGCCGCGGGGTCATGTCCGTGCAGCTCGCCGTGAGCGTCATGGCCGCAACGATCAACACCCATTCCAGTCGTTTCATGTTCGATCTCCCTCACTTGTTCTTTTGCAGGCCGGGCAGAACCGTCTCGAACCACAAGGTATCCAGCACCGGCCGCTTCAGCTTGGCCGGATTGGCCGCGTACCAGCGGTCGAGGCCTTCGCGAACGGAGTCCAGTGTCTGGCCCTGCATGCCCTTGGCCATGCGCGGCACGAAGTTCTGGGCGTCCGTCGGCGGGTTCTCCGCGAAGTAGGCGGTCTGGACCTGGACCAGGTTGGCGATGCCGATGAGGTACGCCTTCTTCACGGCCTCGCTCGAGGTGGTCCATTGCTCGCCCGTGACCAGCGGAAGCTCGGCGGCCCGGGCCGGGATCGCGGCCATCGCCAGCGTCATGCACGCCGCGATCACGGCGGTGCGCATCTGCAGTTTCATTGTCATCGCCTTCTCCATCGATAAGTCGTTTGCATCGAGTCGCCGGTGGATATTGAGCGTGGCTTGCGGCGTATGTCAAACACATCGAAGACGGGCCCGCGGGCGCGATGTGCTCAGACGCGCACGCGCAGCCGCATGCGAAGACCGATCGGGGTCATCGTGAAGGCGAGTTGCTCGCGCGCCGGCTCGCCGTCGGGCGTGTCGACGCTGGTGATGTCGAAGCGGTTCAGCAGCTGCACCATCGCCATCTTCATTTCGAGCAGCGCGAGGTAGCGTCCCGGGCACATGCGCGGGCCGGCCCCGAAGGGCATCGAGGTGCGCTTCGCGCTGGCGGCCATGGCGCCGGCCGGGCCATCGGCCAGCCAGCGCTCGGGCTCGAAGGCCGCGGCGCGCGGCAGGTGGCTGTCGCTGACGCTGTCGCGGCGCATCAGGTTGATGAGCACCGTCCCGCTCGGCACCTGCACGTCGCCGACCTGTGTGTCGCGCTTGGCCTGCAGCGCGAGGATCGGCGCCACGGGCTTGAGCCGCATGGTCTCGTGCGCGCAGGCCTCGACGTAGTCCAGTTGCGCCAACTGCTCGAAAGTCGGCAGCGCCGAGTCGCCGACCACGCGGTGCACCTCGTCGGCCGCGCGCTGCAGTGCCGCCGGATGTCGCCACAGCAGGTCGATCATCCAGGCGATGGTGTTGGCGGTCGTGTCCTCGCCGGCCAGCAGCATCGTGAACACGTTGCCCGCCACCTGCAGGTCGGTGATGCCGCTGCCGGGCTGGTCGGCCGCCGCGAGCATCGCCTCGAGCAGGTTGCGCGGATGCGCGCGCAGTTCGGGGTCGGTCTCCAGGCGGCTGCGCGCTTGGGCGATGAACTGCGCCACCGCTTCGTTGACCGCCTGCACGCCGCGCTTCAGTTCGCGGTCGGCCTGGGTCGGAATCAGCCGCCAGGTCGGCAGCGGCGCCAGCATGCGCTTGACCAGGGCCGGGAAGATCTTGTCGAGATGCTGCTGGATCACGTCGCCATCGGACTCCAGCGTGTTGACCTCGGCGCCGAACGCGAGCCCGGCGATGGTGTCGACCGTGTAGCGCATCAGGTCGGCCTGGAGATCGATCGCGTCGCCGCGCCGCGTGGCGGCCAGCCAGCGGCGGCCGAGACGCTCGGCGACCGTCTGCAGCGACGGGAAATAGCCCCGGACATGGGCTGGGTCGAAGCTCGCCATGACCATGCGCCGCTGCCGCCGCCAGTCCTCGCCTTCGGCGCCGAAAAGGCCGGGCCTGAGGCCCATCTCGCGGGCCACGGTGGCGAGGCGGTTGGTGCGCTTGAAGCCTTCGGGCCGGTCGCGCAGGATGGCGGCCACGGCCGCGTGGTCGCCGACGATGAGCAGCCGGCGCCGACCCAGCTGCAGCTTGAAGAAGGGGCCGAATTCGCGGCACCACTGTTCCAGCTGCTGGTGCATGCGCGGGGCGTCGATCTGCAGCAGGTTGCCGATCAGCGGGGCGCCGCGCGGGCCCGGCAGGTCGTCGATGCGGCGCAAGGCGGTGGTTTCCATGCTCATGCGATCCGGGTGAAGCCGTCGCCGCTCCAGCGCTCGCTGCCGACGCCGTGGTGGACGAAGAACAGGCCCTCCGGATCGTAGCGCTCCTTGGCCGCGAGCAGCCGGGGATAGTTGGCGCCCCAGAACGACTGCTGCCAGTCGGGCTCGAAGTAGTTGCTCTCCGACAGGTAGGAGCCCGGCCGCGGGACCAGCCGTCGCAGCTCGTCCACCGCGCGTCCGATCGCGGCTGCCTGGCGCCGCGCCAGCCCGGCGTCGGGCTCGTGCCCGGCAACCCCGGGAAAGGCCGGCGGGCCGTTGGCGCCGCAGATCACGAGCGCGAAGGCGTCCAGCACGGCCGGATTCATCGCGGTGTCCCGGGCCGCGGCGATGGCCTCGGCAGGCGCACCGGCAAGCCCCTTGTTGACGTGCATCGACACGCCCCAGTGCCGGCTGGCGGCGAACAGCGCATCGACCAGGGCCTGACGGCGGCCCGCTTGCAGCAGGGCCGCGGGCAGCCAGGCCGACTGATAGCCGTGCAGCATCTGGCCGGCCTGGCCCTGGTCGCCGGGCCAGAACACGTTGCCTTCCGGCGCACCGGGCCGGTCGTCGGTGCTGATGAAGCCGAGCACGCGCTTGACCAGGGTCGGCGCCCAGAAGTCGCGGGCCGAGGTGGACACGATCTTGAGCGGTGAGAACTCGATCTTGAACTCGTCGGGCGACGCCTCGACCGCGTCCAGGAAAGGCGCCCAGACCTCCTGCGCCTGGCTTCGGCTGAGGCCCTGGAACACCATCGCGATGCGCAGCGTGTTGTCTGGCCGCAGGCGGATCTGTTCGCCCCAGTGCGGGTTGTGCAGGCTTCGCGCGTAGAAGTCGACGATCAGGCCGATCAGGCGGCGGAAGGCGGGCGCGGAGGACGCCCTGATCGCCATGTTGACCGCACCGAAGGATTCCGGCAGCGCATGCACCCGCAGCGTGAGGCGGGTGACCACGCCCAGGCTGCCTCCGCCGCCGCCCTTGAGGCCCCAGAACAGCTCCGGCTCGCTGCAGGCATTGGCGACCCGTACCTGGCCGTCGGCCGTCACCACCTCGGCCTCGAGCAGGCTGCCCGAGGCCAGCCCGAAGGCCTTGGAGAAGCTGCCGAAGCCACCGCTCTGTACCAGCCCGGCGACGCCGACCGTCATGCATCCGCCCCCCTGCACGTAGCCCCCTCCCCGGGTGCTGACCGCGTCGTAGACATGGGCCCACACCGCACCGGCGCCGACCGAGACCGCGCGCGTCGGCGCCGTCCGCCCCGCGCAGCCCCTGGCGACGAACGCATCGTGCAGCGTGACCTCGTTCATCCTGCGCGTCCAGAGCAGCAGGGAATCGGGTGCATTGGAGGTGCCCTGGTAGCTGTGGCCGCCGCCCTTGACGACCAGGCGCAAGCGGTTCTGGCGCGCGAAGTCGACCGCGGCCGCCACGTCGCCGGTGCTGCGTGCGGACACCGCATAGACGCTCGGGCTCGAGGTCCAGGCATCGACCCAGCCCAGGGTCTGCGTGAGGCCGATCTCGTCGCCGAGGAAGTAGGGGTTCCCGGCCGCCTTGAAGAACTGGGTGCAGGCAGGCCCTGCGGGCGCATCCAGGCAAGCCGAGAACGGCGACTGCACCTTGACCAGCGCATCGCCGCCCAACTGTTCGCCGAACTGCTTCCAGCGCGCCTCGGAGGGCCAGGCCGGATCGCCGGGGCGAACGCGGGAGCCCGCCGCGGGCCCCGCCGAGGCGCGCATCGGCGCGAGCATCCACGGCAGGTTGCCGCAACAGATCGGAGCCGCGGAGGCCAGCTGCAAGAGACGTCTTCTATGCACAGGACCCTTTCGCCGGAGACTGCGTTCGAGGAGCCGGCTGCAGTATGCCGAACCCGTGCGGCGAAGTCTCCTTTTCGCGCTCGAGACGGCGCCGGCGGGCCGACCGCTGGGGGAGGGACCTGCGCGTCAGGCCTGCTGTTCGATCGCGGCTTGCACGATCGGCCGCGCCCAATCGGGTGTGGCCTCCAGGGCCGAGGCATCGTCGGCTGCGGGGAAGACCAGCCGGCCGCCGATCATCTCGAGCAGCAGCACCGGGTCGGGAATCTCCTCGCCCGGCGCCGCTTCGGCGCTGTTGTCGAACACCTGCAGGCGCGCCAGCAGCGGCAACAGCCGGATCAGGTTCATGCGCGAGCTGATCCAGCGTTCGCGGATCTTGGCGACGGGAATGTCGTGGCCGCCGCTCGCGACCCGCGCATGGACCCGCCGCAGATGCATCTCGGCCGAGGCGAGGCCGCAGAAGATCATCACGACATCGTGGGTGCGCGAGGCCTTGGCGAGCAGTTCGGGAATGGTGCTGGCGCCCAGGGTGGTCTCGAAGGCGTGGTTGCGTCGCTGGGCGAGCGCGGCGGCGAGCTGGACGCGGCCGTATTCCCAGGCGCGGCCGTTGGCATCCTCGACGTCAAGGCCGAGCTGCGCGACCAGTTCGCGCGCATAGCTGTCGGGGTTGTACCAGGCCAGGCCGTGCTCGGCGAGCAGGGCGCCGCCGACCGAGCTCTTGCCCGCGCCGTTGACGCCGGCCAGCACGAAGATGAAGGGCCGCGCAGCGCCAGCCGCGGCCATCAGAACGAAGCGCCGGCCTTCGGCCGCCGGGCCAGCTTGCCCCGGGCCTCGAACAGGGCGTCGACCCGCTGGGCGGCGCCAGGCTGCTGCAGCACGGCCAGGCGGCTGTCGAAGCGGCCGGCCAGTTCTTCCAGCACCGTCTGCTCGCGGGCGTTGAGGGTCAGCAGGTCCTCGGTGAGCTGCTGGTAGGTGGCGGCGTCGAGCAATACCATCTCGACCGCGGCATGGTTCGTGATGGCCACGCTGCCGCTCTGGCGAACCTGGCGCACGACGTCGCCCCACTTGTTCTTCACCTGGGAGGCGTTCTGGCGCGGCAGGTCGTGGAGGGCGGGCAGGGCGGTGATCATGGCAAGCTCCGGCTGTGGAATTGCCATTATGGCAAAAATAGCCAAATTGTGCGCGCAGACCGATACCGACCCATGACGATGCCTGCGATCCGCTCATCCGACATTGCGGCTCTCTTCCATTCCGATGACCACGTGAACATGGCTCTCGCGGCTGACCAGGAAGTGCGCGACCAGCACGTCGCCGGTGCCCATCGGCGCTGCGTGCACCTGGAACCACCGGCGCTCGTCGGGCGAATGGCACGGGTACTCGCAGGTGAACACGTCGCGATCGCCCTGCATCACTTCGTCGAGCCCCTGCAGGATGTGCAACGCCGACTCGTCGGCGATGGCGCTGCGGCGACAAACCTCGAGGTAGTTCACGCCGGGGCCGATCGCACCGGCCCCGGGGTTGCCGTTGCGCTCGGCAAATTCGCTCCACGCCCGATTGACGAATCGAATCACCCCGCGCCGGTCGACGACCGCCACGATCCCCGCCAGCGCGTCGATCACGTCCTGCAGCGTCTTGTGGGTCGCGCGGCTCAAGAGCCTCGGCAGCGCGTGGGTGTCGTCAAGTCTTGCATGCCCCGGGTCTTCGTCCGACCGGTCGGACGATCGCATCGCATCGGAGTCGGGGTTGAACGCGGGCGGCTCGCCGGCGAGCGGAATGAGGACGTCCAGCACGGCGCCGCTTCCGGGCGTGCTGCCGAAGTGCATGCTGCCGCCCAGTGCGCGCACCCGCTCCTGGATGCCCAGGATCCCGAACGCTTCGGGCTTGCGCCTGTCGGCAGTGACGATGCCGCGGCCATCGTCACTGACACGAACCGATACCGACCTTGCCGGCGCCAAAGCGAGCTGGATGTGCACCTCGCTGGCCTGAGAATGCTTGGCGACATTGTTGAGTGCTTCCTGCACGATGCGGTACAGGCAGAGTGCAATCGCCGGCGTTTCCATCAATGCGTCGGACACAGGGTCCGGCGCGTCGATCGTGCAGGCGACACCGGTCTGCTGGCCGAACTGGGCGACCAGCATTTCCAAGGCTGGCGTCAGGCCGAGGTCTTCCAGCATCGGCGGGCGCAGGTCGTTCACGATGCGGCGGGTCGACAGCACGGCCTTCTCGGCCAGGCAGTCAGCGTCGGCGACCAGCGGCAGCAGTTCCGGCGCCTGGGCGCCGAAGCGCTCGCCGATGCCGCGCAAATCCATGCGGATCGCCGCCAGCGTCTGCTGCAGGTCGTCATGCAATTCACGCGCGATCCGCTTGCGTTCCTCTTCCTGGACCCGGTCGCGCGATGCAATCAGCCGTTGCATCGCGACGTGGGAAGACTCCAGGTCTTCCTGCACCTCCTTGATCGCGCTGACGTCCCGGCTCGTGACCACGGCGCCAACGATCGTGCCTTCCTTCGAACAGATGGGTGCAAAGCTGTAGCTGCCTATCCACGTTTCGCCGGTGTCCTTGCGCCGCAGCCTGTACTCGACGTTGGTCGCCACCTCTCCGCGCAGCGCCCTGGGAACCGCCCATTGCTCAAGCGGCGCCGGATCGCCGTTGGGCATGCGCACATCCATGATCTCCGGGTACTCCGCGAGCGTCCGCCGGCAGGCAGACTTGTCCGCAAATCGGTGAAACGACGCGAAGGCGTCGTTGAACTCGACAAATCGGCCCTCGGTGTCGGAGATGAACACCGCATCGCTCATGCTCGAAAGCGCTGCCTGCAGCTTCGAGGCGCCGGCCCGCAGTTCCGCCTCGGCCTGCTTGCGTTCGGTGATGTCGCGCAGGATGACCGTGTACAACGGGTGGCCGGCGATGGACAGATGGGAGATCGCGCCCTCGATCGGGAACTCCACGCCGTCGGCGCGCAGGCCGACCAGCTCCCGCTGCCGCCCCATCCGGCGTTCGGTGATCGGGTTGGTGCCAAACGCCTGGACATATCGCCTGTGACCCTCCCGATACCGTTCAGGAACGAGGCGACCCAGTGGCGAGCCGATCAGGCGGTCCTGCGGGCAACGGAACATCCTTGCCGCCGCAGGGTTGGCCTGCACGATGACCTGATCCTCGTTGGCCGTCACGATGGCATCGACCGCCGATTCGAAGATGCCACGCAGTCGCGCTTCGCTGATCGCTCGCGCGTCGAGCATCTGGTTGATCTGCCGCGCGACCGACCTGATCTCGGGCGGGCCGGTGACTTCGGCGCGGATCGCATCTCCGCTCGCCGCGATCTGCGCGGCCGTTGCCTCGAGACGCGCAATGGGATTGGCAATGGCCGCGCTCAGGCGCCACGCCAGGCCCAGCGCGAGCAGGCAAAGCCCCAGACCGACGGCGATGGTTCGCTGGAGGGCGGCGTGGTACTCCGAAAGCACATCGGCCTCCGGGAGGCTGGCGATCACCCGCCAGTCCACGCCGGGCAGCGTCGACAGAGCAAACAGCCGCGGAACGCCGTCTCGCCCGACCCCGGCGAAATGGCCTTCGCGCGCACTCCCCAGCGGATCTGCCTCGCCGTCCCTGGGGCGCGAGCCGATGAATTGCGCCGCGTCCTTCGAGCGAAGAAGAATGGCGCCGGTTCGATCCACCACCGTCACGAGCGCGTTCTTCGGGGTCGCGTCGAGCAACTCCTCGCTGAGCGTCAACAAATCCACGGTCACCACCAGCACGCCTGTCTGCGCTGCCTTCTGATCGCGAATGGGATAGCTCAGCGCCGTCAGCTTTCTCCCGGTGCGCCCGTCGACGAACAAGTTGCTTGCCGCGAACACGCCGGCTGCGAAGACCGGCTCCCATGCGGCGGCCTCTGCGTCCGCAGTCCGTGGGACCGGACTCGGTTCGAAAGAGCAGATGGTGTGGCCCCGAGCGTCCCGGATCGCGTACCCCAGTGACGCGGGGACCGGCAGCAGATACTCGGCAACGACCGGGTCGCAGCGCTGCGGATCCATGGCCCTGACCAACGGCCGCGCGGACAGCCGCTCGAGCATCGTCTCGAACCGATCGAGCACGCGTTGCAGGTCCGCCGCCGAGCCGTTGGCGAGGATTCGGACCTTGTCGTGCGCGGTATCGTGTATCCGACGCGCTTCGGCCGCGAGGACCGACGCCACGAGCGCTGCGAACGCGAGCATGACCGCGCCTGTCAGCAGGACGATTCGGCTGCGAAGCGACAGATTCTCGAACCACGAAGCCATTGAATCCCTTGCCGTTCGGCGGATCTCGGGTGGACACGACCACCTTCGGCCCGCGAGGTTCACAAAGTCGAATGCCGAGGCATTGTCCTATTTCTGAAGGCGATCGACAGCGGGTGCGGAACGCTCCAAAAAAACGGCCTTTTCGACCGAATCATTGAGCATGCGCATTTCGCGATGCTTCGATTCGATGCAGCATGGAACCACGTCAATGAGGCGGGGCGAGGTGAAATGGTGAAAGTGCTGTTGGTCGACGATTCGGTGGCAATTCAGCAGAGCTTCGGGGCGCTGCTGACGAATGCGCCGGAAGTCGAGATCGTCGGTTGCGCGGAGGACACCGCCACGGCCGTGGCATCGATCGCTTCGAATCAGCCGGATCTCATTGTCCTGGACGTCAAGCTGCGCGGGCATGATCGAGGCATCGATGTGCTGCGTCACGTCAGGCAGCATTATCCCGACATCAAGGTGGTCGTCTTTTCCCAGTTCAACTGGACGTCCATGCGCAAGAGCCATATGGACGCCGGCGCGCTCGCCTACTTCGACAAGGCGACCGAATTCCAGCAAGCCCGGGACTGTATCGCGGCGCTTTCGCAATCTCAGGCCGCGCAGGCCGCCAGTGCGAAGCCGTGAGATTTCGCCTTGCTGGGCGCGCGCGTGCCTTGTGCGAAACGCTGCAATGCCGCGAGGTCGAGGATCTCCACCCTGCGTTGATCCACCTTGACCAGGCGCAAGGCCCCCAATGCCGCGAACGAACGGCTGATGGTTTCGTGCGCGACGCCAAGGTAGCTTCCGATGTCGCGGCGCGTCATCAGCAAGCGCAGGGATCTGGCGGATTGGCCGCAGGTCGACATGCGCTGCGACAGATGCATCAGGAATCGCGCCAGTCGAACTTCGGCCGCGACGGCAGCCATCATGTCGGCCAGCTGCGTCAGATCGATCATCGCGCTGCTCACGGCACGCATCACGCCGCGATAGAACGCCGGCAGGCTCTGCGCCAGCGCATAGAAGTCGGGCAATGCGATGGCGTAGACGCTCGCATCTTCCAGCGCAACCGCCGCCATGAGGTGGCAATCCCCGGACAGGGCATCGCACCCCAGCAAGTCGCCGCGACGCGCGAATCCGAAGACCTGCTCGTAGCCATCTTCTGCGGTATGAAACGCCTTGAAGGTTCCTGCGCGGACGATGTAGATGGAAGGCGCCGGGCTGCCTTCGAAGAACAGCGATTCGCCGGCACGCAGACGGCGCACGGTGAGCGGGGTGTCCGGCGGTTGCTGGCCCTGGCCGACGGGGACGCCGAGAAGAGCGAGCATTTCATGCAGGACGGTCGGTTCGCTTCGCTCGATGCCGGCAAGTGGCACGCGATGGGCAGTGAACGAGGACTGCATATCAAGGACTGGAACGGTATTCATCGGGAGCCTCCAGGAGTGCGACGACGAACGGGTGTCAGGCGCCACGACGGAGCTTGCGCCTGGTTGTTGCTTTTTGAACGTAGGCTCGACGCCCGGAATCTGGGCGGAGTTGTGGTCTTCTTCTTAGCTTTTTCCTACAAGGCATTCGGAATATTCCGAACCACGACCAGCCAGCTGCCTCTTGCTTGCTCCATCGCCTTCGTAGGGATCTACTGCTTGATATTCGTCGACAGAAAGGCGAGCATGAGCCAATATGCGGCCTCCGAACAGGACATGGTATGCATGAAAACGAGGGATTCGGGACTGCTGCGAAGGATCGGGAGGCGCCCATGGCAGCGCCGCCGCGGTCGGGCGCGCCCGCCATCCGCATGCTTCTGGTCGACGATCACACCATCGTCCGAGAGGGCCTGAAGCGCGTGCTCGATCCGCTGGGCAACGGTTGGGAACTGACTGAAGCAGTCACAGGCTTCCAGGCGCTTGAACTCCTGCGCGAGAGTGAATTCGACCTGGCGTTGGTCGACCTGTCGATGCCGGGCATGACCGGCCTGGAACTGGTCCGCCGCATCAAGGCCGACTTCGCGAGCGTGCGCATACTTGTACTCAGCATGCATGCAGAGGAGCAATACGCGTTGCGGGCGTTCAAGGCCGGCGCCAATGGCTATGTCACCAAGGATGTCGCGGCGGCGGAACTGGTCACGGCGGTGCGCAGGGTGGCCGCGGGTGGCGCCTATATCACTGCGAGCCTGGCCGAGCAGGTGGTGCAGCAGCTCAATGGGATGTCCGACGCCCCGCGACACGCAATGCTGTCCGACCGCGAGATCGAGGTGCTGCGACGCATCGCCGCCGGGCAGCGCCTCACCGAGATCGGCGAGGCGCTCCACCTGTCGGTGAAGACCGTCAGCACGTACAAGACGCGCATCCAGGAAAAACTCCAGGTTGCAAGCACGGCCGAGCTGGTACGTTATGCGTTGGAAAACCATATCGACGATCCCGCGTGCCTTCAGGCGCACCACTAGCCGCTTGACAGGATCGGATTGCCATTGAACTTCAGCCCACAAGAAAAGGAGGCGACATGCGCGCTCTGAACGTCCGGCTCGCACGCCTCCTCGTGCTCGCCGTCTCCGTGTTTTCGCTGGTGGTGGGTGCGCAGCCGGCGCAGACCTTCTCCAGGGAACAACTCGATCAGATGATGGCGCCCATTGCGCTGTACCCGGATTCGCTGCTCTCGCAGGTGCTGATGGCCTCGACCTATCCCGCCGATGTCGCCGATGCTGCCAGATGGTCGAAGGCGAATCCGGACCAGAAGGGGGACGCGGCGCTGAAGCTGGTGGCCAACCAGCCCTGGGACCCGAGCGTGCAGTCGCTGGTGGCCTTCCCGCAGGTGCTGCAGACGATGGGCGACAAGCCCGACTGGGTGCAGAACCTCGGCGACGCCTTCCTCGCCTCGTCCAAGGACGTGCTCGACTCGGCGCAGCGGCTGCGCAGCGCGGCGCAGAAGACGGGCAGCCTGAAGAGCTCCGAGCAGCAGAAGGTCATCGTCGAGCAGGAGCCGCAGACCCAGCAGACGGTCATCAAGATCGAGCCCGCAAATCCTGAGGTGGTGTACGTGCCGTCGTACAACCCTGCCGTGGTGTACGGCACCTGGCCCTATCCGGCGTATCCGCCGTACTACTATCCGCCGGCGCCCTATTACTACCCGGGCGCCGCGCTGGCGACCGGCATCGCCTTCGGTGTCGGGGTGGCTGCCACGGCCGCCCTCTGGGGCAACGCCAACTGGGGCGGCGGGAACGTCAACGTCAACGTCAACCGCTACAACAGCGTCAACGCCAACCGGCAGCTCAACGCCAGCCAGTCGAACTTCCAGCACAACGCGGCCAATCGGCGCGGCGTTCCGTACCGGGATTCGGCGAGCCAGCAGCAGTTCGGGAAGAACGTGGGCGGTGCCGACCAGCGCAACGACTACCGTGGACGCGACGCGGCGCAGGCCGGCACCCGCGATGCGCAGCGCCAGCAGGCGCAGTCGCAGTTGCAGCAGCGCGGCATGGATCCGGGACAGGGCCGCGACCAGCTTCGCAACGATCCGGCGACACGGGATCGCGCGCAGGCCGCGGCCGGGCAAGGCGGCGCCGGTCGCGATCGCGGCGGGCAGGGCCCGGGGGGCGCAGGCGGCGCTGGACCGGGCGACCGTGGCGGTGCGGGCGGAGGCGGATTGGGATCCGGAGGCGACCGGGGCGGCCCTGGCGGACCTGGCGGCGCGGGCGGCGCGGGCGGTGCGGGCTCGGGCGGCCGAGGCGGCGGCGACAACGCGCTGAGAGGCGCCGGAGACACCGGCAACCAGGCGCGCCAGCAAGCGAGTCGCGGCGATGCCAGCCGCCAATCCATGTCCCAAAACCGTGGCGGAGCCGGCGGCGGCGGGTCGCACGCGGGAGCAGGAGCCGGAGGTGCGCGCCCCAGTGCGGGCGGCGGTGGTGCGCGCCCCAGTGGGGGCGGCGGCGGCGGCGCCCGGATGGGCGGCGGAGGCGGTGGGCGGGGCGGCGGCGGCGGCCGAGGCCGCTGACAGGAGACACACATGGCGCAATCGACACCACTTCAGCGCATCGGGACTTCGCTCCTGAGCGCCACCCTCTTCAAGCGCTTCGCGGCGGCCCTGGCCGTCACGCTGTCGCTCGCTTCGGGACCTGCGTTCGCGCAGCGCGCCTATCCGACCCCCGATGCGGCCGCGGAAGCCTTCGTGGACGCTGTTTCGCGCGTCGACGGCGACGCCCTGCGCATCGTGCTCGGTGCCGACTGGAGGCGCTTCGTTCCGGTCGCCGGCGTCGATGCGGATGACGTCTACAACTTTCTAGGCGCCTGGGCCAAGCGCCACCGGATCGTGCTCGAGACTCCGGACAAGGCGCTGCTCGCGGCTGGCGAGGGCGACTGGACCTTGCCAGTGCCGATCGTCAAGACCCCCGCCGGCTGGCGATTCGATCCGCGTGCGGGCGCCGACGCCATGCGCAGCCGGCGCATCGGCCGCAACGAACTGGCCGCGATGCAGGCGGCACTGGCCTACTTCGATGCCCAGAAGGAATACGCGCAGAAGGATCGCGACGGCAACGGCGTGCTGGAGTACGCGCAGAAGTTCGCAAGTTCACCCGGCAAGCACGACGGCCTGTACTGGCCGGATGCTACGGGGCAGGACGAGAGCCCGCTCGGGCCGCTGTATGCCCCCCGCACGGCCGGCGAGGGCTACCACGGCTACCACTTCAGGATCCTCAAGGCCCAGGGCAAGGATGCGCCGGGCGGTGCCTACGACTACGTGATCGGCGGCCGGATGAGGGGCGGGTTCGCGCTCGTCGCATGGCCCGTGCGCTACGGAGAAACCGGCGTGATGAGCTTCCTGGTCAGCCATGACGGCATCTTGTACGAGAAGGACCTGGGGCCGGGCAGCGACGCCGCCGCGCGCGCGTTGTCGCGCTTCAATCCGGATTCGAGCTGGCGCAAGGTGGACGTGCCCGGCAGTTGACGTGCGCCCGCGTGCCGCCGCCCCCCCTGGACAGGCCAGGAGCCCCTCGTGAAGACTCCTCCCCAAGACAGTGACGGCGCTTCGCCGCTTCGCTGGCTTCCGGGCTGGCGGACGCTGCGATCCTATGAACTCGCCTGGTTGCGCCACGACCTGACCGCCGGGCTCGTGCTGACCACGATGCTGGTGCCGGTCGGCATCGCCTACGCCGAAGCATCGGGCGTGGGCGGCATCTACGGCCTCTACGCCACCATCGTGCCGCTGCTCGCCTATGCGCTGTTCGGGCCCAGCCGCATCCTGGTGCTGGGCCCGGATTCCGCACTCGCGGCCTTGATCCTCGCGGTCGTCGCGCCGCTCTCCGGCGGCGATCCCCTGCGCGCGATCGCGCTGGCCAGTGCGATGGCGATCGTTTCCGGCCTCGTCTGCATCTCCGCGGGCGTGGCGCGGCTCGGCTTCGTGACCGAGCTGCTCTCGAAGCCGATCCGCTATGGCTACATGAACGGGATCGCGCTCACCGTGATCGTGAGTCAGCTGCCGAAGCTGTTCGGGTTCTCCGTCGAGGCCGAAGGGCCGCACCGGCAGGTCTGGGAATTTGCCCAGGGCCTGCTGTCCGGCAAGCCGAATCCGACCGCCCTGGTCGTCGGCGCGAGCACGCTGGCGGGCATCCTGGTCCTGCAGCGGCTGCCGCGCGTGCCGGCGGTTCTGGTCGCGGTCGTGGTCGCGACGGTGGCCGCCGATGTGCTCGACCTCGCAGCGCGTGCCGGCATTTCGGTGCTCGGCGTCCTGCCGCAGGGCCTGCCGGCGCCATCCCTGCCGATCATCGGCCTGGACGACATCGCTCCGGTTCTGCTCGGGGGCCTGGCCGTTGCGCTGGTGTCCTTCGCGGACACGAGCGTGCTCTCGCGCGTGTACGCCGCGAGGATGCACACGCCGCCGGCCCCGAACCAGGAAATGATCGGCCTCGGCGTCGCCAACCTCGCGGCTGGTTTTTTTCAGGGCATGCCGATCAGCAGCAGCTCGTCGCGCACACCGGTGGCCGAAGCCGCCGGTGCGCGCACGCAACTCACCGGCGTGGTTGGCGCCCTTGCCATCACGGCGCTGCTGGTGGTAGCACCGAACCTGCTGCGGGATCTGCCAAGTGCGGCTCTCGCGGCCGTGGTGATCGCGGCGGCCATCGGTCTCATCGAAGTCGCCGACCTGCGCCGCATCTATCGCATCCAGCAGTGGGAGTTCTGGCTGTCGATGGTCTGCTTCGCCGGTGTGGCCCTGTTCGGCGCGATCCCCGGTATCGGCATCGCGGTCGTCATCGCCGTGATCGAGTTCCTTTGGGACGGCTGGCGACCCCATTCGGCCGTGCTCGGGCGGGCCGACAGCGTCGAGGGCTATCACGACATCACCCGCTATCCGCAGGCCAGCCGCATCCCGGGCCTGGTGCTGTTCCGCTGGGATGCACCGCTCTTCTTCGCGAACGCGGAGCTCTTTCGCGACCGGGTGCGCGCGGCGGTGGCGAGTTCGCCGACGCCTGTGCGCTGGGTCGTGGTCGCGGCCGAGCCGGTGACGAGCGTCGACGTGACCGCCGCGGACATCGTGGCGGAACTCGACGACAGCCTGCTCGCCGAGAACATCGAACTGTGCTTCGCGGAGATGAAGGATCCGGTGAAGGACAAGCTCAAGCGCTTCGGACTCTTCGCGCGCTTCGGCGCCGAGACCTTCTACCCGACGCTCGAAGAGGCCGTGCGGGCCTACTTGCGCAGCAACCCTGTCGATCGGGACGAGCGGGAAGACGAAAGCCCGCAGCCGGGTCAGGCGAAGCCCTGATACCGGGCGATGGCCTGGTCCACGCCCATGAACATCCGCTCGCGGCCCAGGGTCTCGCCCAGCGGCGATCGCTGGCGCACGCGACCGCGCGAATGGTGCGCACGGCGAGAGTCACCCCGGTGCTGTGTCACGGTCACTCCCGAGCGCGCGCTTCACCACCCGCACGGTGGCGTCGCCGGGGCACGGCGAGTCCCGGAAACCGAGACGCTTGGCGAGCCCGCGCATCGGCGCATTGGTCGAAAGCACGTAGCCTTCCATGCAGCGGAAGCCATGCGCCTCGGCCGCCGCGACCAGCGTCTCCATGAGACGCGGCGCCAGGCCCTGGCCTTGCCAGCCGTCGACGATCGCGATGGCGAACTCGCAGGTGTCGCTGCCGGCGTCCGAGGCGTAACGCGCACCGCCGATGATGGATTCGCCAGGGCCTTGCGCGCCGACCGCGACCAGCGCGAACTCCCGGTCAGGCACCGGGTGGGTCGCCGCTTCGAGCATGTTGTCCGGCAGGTCCCGTATCGTGCCCATGAAGCGCGTGTAGCGCGAGTCCGTCGACATGTTTCCGACGGCCGCCTGGAGTCCTTCCTTGTCCTCGGGAAGGATCTCGCGCAGGGTCACCTGGCGGCCGTCGCGCAACGGCACGGTCACCGGAAGAACGGGCGCTGGCGAGTGAGAAGCCCGGTCTTCCATGGCTAATAGGCCTCGGGGACGTAGCGGAACGGGTGCTCCAGCTCCTGGTAGTCGCCGCGCGACTGCCGCTTCGGCAGCTTGACCTTTTCCCTCGGCACGGATTGGTACGGCACGTGGGCCAGCAGGTGCTTGATCAGGTTCAGGCGCGCGCGCCTCTTGTCGTCGGAGCGCACGATGAACCACGGCGCGATCGGCAGGTCGGTGGCCTTGAACATCTCGTCGCGAGCGCGCGAATAGTCGTACCAGCGGCTGTAGGACTTGAGGTCCATCGGCGACAGCTTCCAGATCTTCCGCCCGTCCTCGATGCGAGCCTCCAGCCGGCGGGTCTGCTCGTCGGGGCTGACCTCGAGCCAGTACTTCAGCAGGATGACGCCGGAATCGATGATCGCCCGCTCCACCAGGGGGGTCGCGGCGAGGAAGGCCTTGACCTGCGCCTCCGTGCAGAAGCCCATGACACGCTCCACACCCGCGCGGTTGTACCAGCTCCGGTCGAAGATCACGACCTCGCCCGCGGCCGGCAGATGCGGGATATAGCGCTGCAGGTAGATCTGGGACTTCTCCCGTTCGGTCGGCGCCGGCAAGGCGAGGACGCGAAACACCCGCGGGCTGACGCGCTCGGTGATGGCCTTGATCGTGCCGCCTTTCCCGGCGCCGTCGCGCCCCTCGAAGACCACGCAAACCTTGAGCCCGGCATGCTGCACCCACTCCTGCAACTTGACCAGTTCGACGTGGAGGTCGCGCAGCGTCTTGTCGTATTCCTTTCGCGACAGCGGCTTGTCCGACGCAGGCTTCGCGTCGCCTTCGTGCCCTTGCGTCGCCGGCTCCTGCGCTTCTTCCTTGTGGGCCGTCTTTCCGTGGTTGTGCCTCTTCTCGCTCTTCTCGCTCTTCGCCATCGCTGCCTCCATCGGTTGATTGAAAATCTTCGCTCGGTGTTCGCGTCGGCGGCCTCGGCTCACAGCAGCCGCGCGGCCTCGTCCAGCAGATTCCTGGGCTTCGGCACATCGACCCGCGCCACCTGGACCAGCGCGAATGCGCGCACGCGCGGCGGGTCGCCCGGCACCCGGGCGATCTCCAGGTGCAAGGTGTGGCCATCGTCCGTGCCTTGCTCCGGGAGAACGACGTTCATCCGGCTCAGGCGCAGGCTTCTGGCGGTGACCTGGATCAGCGTGTTCGCGTCCGCGAACACCTCGCACACGCGGTCGAGCTGGTGGTCCAGCGCCTCGGAACGCAAGCCCAGGCTCTTGAGATCGTTGTCGTTCTGTTCCATCTGGGCGCGCAGGCGCGCCAGCTCGCCGGTGTCGACCTCTCCGGCGCCGCCCAGCACCGATTGCATGCCGACGCCTTGCCGCCCGAGCAGCCGCAACCGGGCCGCGACCAGCGCGCGCTCCTGCTCGAGCACGTCCCTGCGCGAGGTGTCCGCGGCAATCCGCGCGAGCCCTTCGATCGCCAGCTGGTCCACCATCCGGCGCGCGATCTCCTGCCTGAGTTCGGCATCCGTTGGGGCGCAGATCCTGATCTGGTGATCGCTGAAGCTCAATGTCGTCTGCGCCACGTCCGAGCGCATGACATCGCCATCCTGCGCCACACCCAGCGTGCGGCGTTCGTTCATGGCCATGCCGAGCACGGCATAGGCTTCGAGCAGATCTGGATGCTGTTCGAAGAAGCTGTAGAGCTCCGTCGAACGGCCGAGCGCGGGTGCCACGTCGTCGGCAGCCCCGAAGAACGCCCGGATGTGGGAGTCGGAAGCCCAGCTCGCCGGGCTCAAGGCGCGCGGCGAAGGAAATGCCGCCACCAGATCGCGCAGGTGATCCGCCGCCTTCGCGATCGCCGATCTCAATCGCGCTTCGTGGCCTTGCGCCAGACGCAGGCGGGGGCTCAGGCCGATGACGCGCGCCACCATCCGTTCGACTTCCTCGTCCCGCGGCGGGTGCTTTTCCTTGCCGCCAAACAGGCGGCCGATGATTCCCATGGCGCGCTCCTTCGAGAGGATCAGGCGAAATCGTCACTCAGGATCTGTGCGCTGATCCGCCCCTTCTTCCAGAACATGTCGTGGATCCGTTGATTGAGCTTGCGCAGTCCGTCCGGATGGACACCCCGAAAGGTGAGCAGCACCGCAGGCCGCGAGCCGTCGCCCTCGACATGCTGGATCTCATCGAACTCCGGAAACCCGTACTTCACCAGGAAGGCCTTGACCTCGTCATCGGACGTGCCAGCTTCGATATTTCCCAACAAGAGCCGTGCCATTTCGATTTCTCCTAACGAACTGTCTTTTGCTACGCCATGATGTGAACGCCGCCGTCGACGTACAGCGTTTCACCCGAGAGCCGCCGCGCGTAAGGCGTCGCAAGGAACGCGCAGGTGAATCCGACATCCATGATGTCGACCAGCTCGCCCACCGGAGCGCGCTGCGCCGCCTCGGTGAGCAGCAGGTCGAAGTCCTTGAGGCCGGCTGCCGCGCGGGTCTTGAGCGGACCCGGCGAGATCGCGTGCACCCGGATGCCGAGGGGCCCGAGTTCATAGGCCAGGTAGCGCACCGACGCTTCGAGTGCGGCCTTCACGGGGCCCATCACGTTGTAATTGGCGACCACCTTGCTGGCGCCGTGGTAGGACATGGTGAACATCGTGCCGCCGTCCTTCATCAAGGGTGCGGCCAACCGTGCCATCCGCACGAAGGAATGGCACGAGATGTCCATCGCCTGGGCAAAGCCCTCGGCGGAGCAATTGAGCAGCCCCCCCTGCAGGTCTTCCTTCGGCGCCCAGGCGATCGAATGCACCACCACATCGAGCCGGCCCCAGTCGCTGTCGATGCGCCCGAACAGGGCCTCGAGCTCGCCCGGCCTGGCCACGTCCAGCGGCATGAAGATCGGCGCCCCCAGGGCGGCCGCCAGGGGTTCGACATGGGGCCTGGCCTTCTCGCCGGCGTAGGTGATGGCCAGATCTGCGCCCAGCTCGCGAAACGCCGCTGCGCATCCGTAGGCGATCGAGTGTTCATTGGCGATCCCGCAGACGAGCACCTTGGCGCCCTTGAGCAGCGGGCGTGGCAATTCAAGCGTCATCGTCACTCCTTGAAGCGAGCACGTGGTGGGTATGGCGCGCGATCATCAATTCCTCGTTCGTGGGAATCACCCATGCCGAGACCTGGCTCGACGGGGTACTGATGCGCGGGCCGCCGGACAGGTTGGCTGCCGGGTCGAGCGTCACGCCGAGCCAGGCCGCGTCGCGGCAGACCCGCTCGCGCAGCGACGCTGCGTGCTCGCCGATGCCGGCGGTGAACACCAGCGCGTCGATGCCATGGGTCGCCGCCGCCAGCGAGCCGAGTTCGCGCCCGATCCGGTAGGCATAGAGGTCGATGGCGAACCGGGCACGGGCGTCATCGCTGGCCAGCAGCACCCGCATGTCGCTGGACAGGCCGGAAACGCCCAGCAGCCCGGACTGCTTGTAGATCAGGTCCTCGACCGCGCGCACGTCCATGCGGAGTTCGTCCAGCAGATAGAGGATGACGCCCGGATCCAGATTGCCGCTGCGCGTGCCCATCGGCAAACCGTCGACCGCGGTGAATCCCATGGTGCTTGCGAGGCTGCGTCCCGCCGACATCGCGCACAGGCTGGCGCCATTGCCGAGGTGCGCGACGATGGTGCGGCCCGCCGCCGCCTTCGGGTCGAACTGCGGCAGCACGCTCGCGATGTATTCGTAGGAGAGGCCGTGGAACCCGTAGCGCCGCACGCCCAGGCCCGTGATCGACGGAGGAAGCGCAAAGGCCTGCGCCACCTCGGGTTGCGCGCGATGGAAGGCGGTGTCGAAGCACGCCACCTGGGGCAGGTCCGGACGCTGCTTGGCCACGATCTCGATGGCCTTGAGGTTGTGCGGCTGGTGCAGGGGGGCCAACGGAATCAGTGTCTCCAGGGCCGAGATCACCTCCGGTGTGACCCGTGTCGCCTGCGAGAACGCCAGTCCGCCATGCACGACGCGGTGACCGACGGCAGACAGCTCGTAGCCCTCGCGGTGCTCGCGAAGGAACGCCGCCAGGTAGCCGATGGCGCCCTCGTGTCCGAGCGCGACGCCTTCGCCCCAGGCCTTGGCGCCGACTTCGGTGCCGTGCCCGTCCACGGCGGAAAAGCGCGGCGCGGTGAAGAGCCCCTCGACCTGGCCGCGCATGATCAGATCCAGCGCGCTGCCTTGCGTGGTGAACGCGCTGAACTTGATGCTCGACGAGCCCGCATTCAGCACCAGGATCACGTCGGTCATGGTCTCACCCCATCACCGCGGTGCTCTCGCGGCGGGCCTTGGCGACCATCGCGGCGACGGCACACGACGCCAGCCGCGTCATCAGCGAGTCGGCCCGGCTCGTCAGGATGATCGGAACCCGCGCGCCGAGAACGATGCCCGCCGCATCGGCGCCGGCGAGGAAGGACAGGCTCTTGGCGAGCATGTTGCCGGCTTCCAGGTCCGGGACCACCAGCACGTTGGCGCGTCCCGCGACCGGCGAATCGATCTTCTTGATCTTCGCGGCCTCCAGGCTGATTGCGTTGTCGAGCGCCAACGGGCCATCGATGACCGCGCCCGTGATCTGGTGCCGGTCCACCATCTTGCACAAGGCGGCTGCCTCGATGGTGGAAGGGACCTTCGAATTGATGGTCTCCATCGCCGAGAGAATGGCGACCCGCACGTCCTGCACTTGCAAGGCGTGCGCCAGGTCGATCGCGTTCTGCACGATGTCGATCTTGTCGTCGAGCGTCGGCGCGATGCTGACGGCGGCATCGGTGATGATCAGGGCGTGTTCGTAGCTGGGCACGTCCATCACGAAGCAGTGGCTGATGCGCCGCGCGGTGCGCAGGCCGCCGTCGCGCTTCACCACGGCCCCCATCAGTTCATCCGTGTGCAGGCTGCCCTTCATCAGCGCGTCGGCCTTGCCCTCGCGCACCAGCAGGACGGCCGCATCCGCCGCGGCGTTGCTGTAGGGCGCGTCGACGATGGGGTAGCCGGAGATGTCCACTGCGAAGGACGCGGCCACGGCCTCGATGCGCGCACGCGGCCCGACCAGAATCGGAGCGATCAGTCCCAGCCTGGCGGCCTCTCGCAATCCTTCCAGCGAACTCTGGTCGCAAGGATGCACCACGGCCGTGGGCATCGGGGGCATCCCCTTGCAGAAGTCGATCAGGCGCTGATACTTCTCGTGCTTCGCGTTCATGAGTGGGCCTTCGACGAACTACTTCGCGGCGTGCTTCAACGCCGCCTGCAGGCCTGCAGAACCCGGGCTCTTGACTTCCTTCATGACCAGGATCTGCTGCGGCGTGACCGGCTTGCCGTAGTAGGCCGCATTGAGGGAATCGCGGACGTCGATCACCGATCCATCCACCGCCAGGCCGGCGAACGCGCCCTTGACCATCGAGAAGGCGACGAAGTCGCTGCCGAGTGCGGCGCTGGCGTCCATGCCCTTCTTCCAGGCGGCGACCGAGGCATCGGCGCCGAGCTTCACCTTGCTCGCGAACACCGAGTCGAGCGCCTTCTGTGTGTGCACCAGCATCACCACTTCTGCCGATGACGCGCCGGCCTGGAATCCGAAGCTGGCGGAGCCCATCGTGTAGAAGGCCGGGCCGCTCCAGCTTCCGGTCTTTTCATCGCGCACCATCAGGACGCCGGAGCCTCCCGAGCCACCGAGCACGAAGCCCGCCTTGAGAATCTGCGGGAAGATCAGGACGCCCTTGGCCTGGCCGAGGGCAGTACCGAACCCGGCGGAGAAGTCGGGGTTCTTCGCGAAGGCGTTGACCGTGGCCTGGGCCTTCTGAACAAGCGCCTTGGCGTCGGCGTCGTCGGCGGCGTGGGCCGGCAAGCCAATGAACACCGCGGCGAGGGTCAGTGTGCCGACGGCGAACGAAAAGTGTCTGCGGTTTGTGCTCATCGATATCTCCTCGGTGGTGCCGTCAGTGACGACGTTTGCTGCGAACTGTCGCGGGGCCTTCTCACGTCCCGTGAAGCCATTGTGGGAAGCGGGCGCGCCGAGCACCTTGATCTGGCTCAACCCCGGCCGGCCCGCGCACGCTTCACTGCTGTTGCTTGTTGGCCTTGATGTTGCCGGCGACCCCGCCGGCAACGGCGCCGACGGCCGCACCGGTCCAGCCACTGCCGCCGGCGATGGCCGCGATGCCGGCGCCGGCCGCGGCACCGATGGCCGCGCCACTGGCCGTTCCCTGCTGCTGCGGTGTCATGTTCGTGCAGCCGATCGCGATCACGGCGGCTCCGATCGACACGATGAGTCCGATGTGCTTCATGGCTTTCTCCTCGAGGCCTAGTTCTTGAGGCCGGGCACGACCATCTCGAACCAGAGGGTTTCGATGACCGGGCGTTGCAACCGGTCCGGATGCGCGGCATACCAGCGGTCGAGCCCGATGCGCACGGTGTCGAGCGTCTGTCCCCTGAGCCCCTTGGCTGCCCTGGGAATCACGGTCTGGCTGTCAGGCGGCGCATTGCCGGCTTGGTAGGCGGTCTCTATCTGGATCACGTTGGCGACGCCGATCAGGTAGACCTTCTTCAATTGCTCGCTGGATCGGGTCCAGTGCTCACCCGTGATCAGGGGCACTTCCTGCGCGCGGACATGGCCGCATGCCAGCGCCGCGGCGAGGAGCACCGGGACCATCGTCATCTGCCAACTCAGTCTCTTGGTCATCATTCACCTCCATGAGGAGTCGTTGAACGAACGCTCCGGCTCATCATTCGGTACAGCATGGCGGAGCAGCCACTGCCAGGGCCGGCAGGTCGAATCCGCCGCCCAAGGCCAGAACGAGGTTGGCGCGTTGTGCCAGCTGCTCGGACTGCACACGCAATCGCGAGGTCCGCACCGCATAGAGCGTGAGCTGACTCTGCTCGACCGCACGCAGGTCGACGGTGCCGACGCGATACTGGATCCGGGCCAGTTCCAGCGCCTCGGCACTGTCGCGAACGGTCGCCGCGAGGATGGCGTCGCGTTCGCGCAAGACCGACTCCGCGCCCAGGGCGGTCTCGACTTCGGCGAAGGCCTTCTGGCCGGCGCGCGCGTACTCGGCCACCGCCTGCTTCTGCTCGGCCGAGCGGATCTCGACCTGCGCGCGCAACGCGCCGCCCTGGTAGAGCGGCGCAATCAGGTTGGCGCCGAGGCTCCAGATCGGGCTGCTGGCGTCCTTCAGGACGATCAGCTCGCTGGACACGTTGCTGCCCCCCGCCGTCAGGCTGATCCTGGGGAGCTGCGCCGCCTTGGCCTCGCCGACCCGGTCGAAGGCCGCGGCGACGCGCCGCTCCGCCGCCACCAGGTCGGGCCGGCGCTCCAGCAGCTCCGACGGCATGCCCACGGGCAGCGGCGCGGGCATCGGCGACAGGCGGTCGGCGACCGCGATCTCGGCCGCCGGGTAGCGTCCGAGCAGGATCTCGAGCGAACGACGCGCCTGCTCGCCCGCGAGCTCGACCTGTTTCAGGGTGTCGCGATAGGGGCCGACATTCGCGCGTGCCTGCGCCACCGCCTGCGCGCTGCCGTTGCCGACCCGCAATCGATCGTCGGCCATCCGAAGCAGGGTCTCCGACGAGCTCAGGGAATCCTGCGCGATCACGCGCTGCATCCGGGCCTCGACCGCCAGGAACCATGCCTTGGCCACCATCGCCGCCAGCGACTGGCGCGCATAGGCGTAGTCGGCCTCGGCGGCCGCGGACTGCTCTCGGCTGGCGGCCCGTCCGTAGCGCAGGCGGCCCCAGACGTCGAGCTCCAGCGATGCGTTCAGGAAGATCCCGTCCAGGCCCCCGCCACCGCCCGATTTGCCACCGCCCAGGCCGATCACCCCGACCGAAGGCAGCAAGGCGGCCGACGCCACCTTCACGTAGCCGGCGGCCTGCTCGACCCGTGCCGCGGCCACCCTCAGATCCGCGTTGTAGGCCAGGGCCTCGTTGACGAGCGCTGTCAGCGCCGGTTCCTCGAAGGCCGTGAGCCAGCCGTCGGCCACCGGCGCCGCGACGCCCCCGCCGGCCCTGAAGGCAGGGGGCGCCGGCGCCTGGGGCAGCACCTCTTTCTGCAGGTCGGCCGCCGTCGGCGGGGCCTTGAGTGCGCAGCCAGCCAGCGCGGCCACCAGGGCCGTGAAGAGAATCCCTCGATGAAGCGAAGGTGTACGCATCAGTGCAATTTCAGGACAAGGTAGTTGGCGATCGCGCCGACACGCAGGATCACCATGCGCACGATGTGGATGGCCGCCCCGTGCTCGGTGTAGATCGCGCCCTGGCCATCCGCGCCGGCGGCTAGGAACAGCTCCCTGTCTTTCTCGTCGACCAGGAGCTTGACCGGGAAGCGGCCCGGCACCTGCGGAAATGGCCCGGTCTGCGGCAGCGTTCCCGACGGAGGCACCTGGCCCTGGCCTTGCGCCCAGACGATCGAATCGACCGTGGCCCCGATGACGCGGCCCGGGTAGGTCTGGAGCGTGAACTCCGCCAGGTTGCCGGGCTCGACCAGCCGCAATTCGTTCTGGCTGTAGAGCGCGATGACCTGGTACGTCTCCTCGACGAAACTCATTGCCGGTACCAGCGGCAGCGCCACCACGTACGAGCCCGGCCGCAACTGGACGTTGATGGCATAGCCGTTGGCCGGCGCGAAGACGGCGGTCTGGTCGAGGTTCCATTGCGCGTTCCCGAGCTCCGCGCGGCTGATGTCGACCTGCGCCTTGGCGGTCGCGAGCTGGGCGCGCGCCGCCGCGACCGACGCCTGTTCACCGTTGACCTGGCCCGAGAGTTTCTGGGTGACCTGGGCCTCATTGGCCGCGGCCGTTGCGACCTGGCCCTGCAGGTCGGCCAGGTTGGACTCCGCCTGCTCGAGCGCGAAGCGGTCGCCGGCGCCGGTGGCCACCAGTTCCCGGTTCTGGCGGACCCGCATCCGGGCCAGCTCCAGCTTCGGCTGCAGCGACCTGACCTGACCCGTGGATGCCTTCAACTGCTCCTGCAGTTGCCGGGCGCCGGCCGAGGCGTCGACCAGGGCCGCACCGGCCTGCACGAACTTGGCCTCGTCCGCGGCCAGTTTCCCCTTGGCCGCATCGAGTTCGTTCTGGTACTGGGTCGGGTCGATCCGGAACAGCAACTCCCCCTTCTTGACCAGCCGATTGGGCTCGACCGGCACCTCGAGCACCCGCCCCCGCACCTGGGGCACCACCTGCACCACGTACTTGATGACCCGCACATCGGCCGAGGAGGGGGCGACGACGTTGAGCGTCAGGACCAGCGCGGTCAGGGCGACGATCGGAATGATCACGACCGTGACTTGCGTCGCGGTGTTCCACGGCAGCCACTTCAGCTTGATGAAGAAGAGCCAGACGAAGAAGGCGTAGATGCCAAGCAGCAGTGCTTCCATCAGGCGCTCGCATCTCTTGGATTGGCGGCGTTGATTTCGGCCGTCTCGGCTGCCGGTATCGCCGCGCTCAGGTCCCTGCGCAGCACCTTGAGTTCGGCGGTCAGCGTGCCCTTGGCAGCCATGACGTCGAGTTCCTCGCGCAGGTGCGCGATCTCATGCGCCAGCAATTCGCCCGCCTGCGCCTTGTCGGCCTGCTCGTGGAAGTAGTCCTCGTGCTTCTCGGTGCCGTACGCCGACTGGTAGGCGACCGGCTTCACGAAGGCCCAGAGCCAGGCGATCGGCCACAGCATGCCGCCGAACACCAGCGACAGCAGACACAGGGTCTTGATGGCGTCCCGCTGGGGATGGTGCCGCTGGTGGGCGATCTTCTCCGGCATGACGTGCACCAGCCAGAACAGCACGATCCCGGCGATCGGAACCACGAAGATGATGAACCAGGCAAGGCCGGTCGCCACGGAGCCCATCATCTCGTGCGGGAGGAACGAAGCGCTCGCTTCGAACGGCGCTGCCAGCCCGACGGCACCGAGCAAAGCGTACAGGAGCGTCGGGCTTCGGCGGGGGAGCGTCCCTTCGGGTTCTCTTGACGCGGAATGCATGCTTTCTCCTGTGCGAGGCGAGGTCGGCCAGCGTCGTGGCGATGCAGCAAATGCTAGAGGTGTCGTGCCGCCTCCGATTGAGAAATATCAAGTGCCGACGACGAAAAAACAGCGCCGGCGATTGATCGATCTCAATTCGCACGGCGTTCGCGGCGCGGAAACTGCCGCCAGGGCGCCTCCAAGAACGCGGAAGGAGATGACATGATTCGACCCACGGCCGTCGCCGCCGTCGTGCTCGCCCTGTGCGGCTCGGCACAGGCTCAGTCCAACGAGGAACTCAAGGCCCTGCTGGAGCAGGCCATGAGGACGATCCAGGATCTGCAGGGTCGCGTGACGGTCCTGGAGCAGAAAAAGGAGCCCGCTCCCGCTCCCGCTGCCGCTGCCGGTGCCGCTGCGCCGGCCGTGGCGGGCGCGCCACCCGCGGCCGCCGCCTGGGCGCCGGTGGTCTCGGTGGGTACGCGCGCCGAGGATGGCGTGCCGGATGCGGACAAGGCGCGCGTCGAGTTCTACGGCCAGGCGATGCTCGATGCCATCTACGACTTCAAGCGCATGAACCCCGACTGGAACGCCACCTTGCGGCCGTCTCAGATTCCGGTCATCTGTCCGGGATCGCCGGGCTGCGGCAAGGACGGCGCGACCATCCTCAGCATCCGCCAGTCGAGCCTGGGCTTCAAGTCGTTCATTCCCACGACGTACGGACAGATCAAGACCGATCTCAGCTTCGACCTGTTCGGCTCGAACGGCAGCACGCAGGTCCACTGGCTGAACGCCTGGGCCGAGCTGGGGATGTACGGCGCCGGCCAGACCTACTCGAACTTCATGGACATCGATGTGTTCCCGAGCACCATCGACTACTGGGGACCGAACGGCATGGTCTTCGTGCGCAATCCGCAGCTGCGCCTCTCGCCCTACGACAAGGATGGCCTGCGCGCGGCGTTCTCTCTCGAGGCCCCCAATTCGGCGCTCGACACCGGCAGGATCAACCGGATCGACCCTGCGCTCGGCGCCAGCATCACGGGCTGGAACCGCTTGCCGGATGCGGTGGCGTCGCTCAAGTTCGAACGAGACTGGGGCCACGTCCGCTCCGCCGCCATCGTGCGCCAGGTCGGCTTCCAGAATCCGGCCACCCCGGACGGCAACCCCTCGGGCACGGAGACCGGGTACGGCCTGAACCTCAGCGGCGCCTTCAACGCCTTCGGCAAGGATCGGCTGAGTTGGCAGCTGGTGGGCGGGCGCGCGATCGCCAGCTACATGAACGACGGCGGCGTGGACCTGGCACCAGGCTCGAACCTGCGCGCCGAGACCGTGCCGTCGGTGGGATGGCTGGTTTTCTACAACCACTACTGGAGCGACAAGTGGAGCAGCTCCATCGGCTACAGCGAACACCGCCAGAACAACACCGGCGGCCAGCTCGCCACGGCCTTCCAGAAGGGCAGCTACTCGTCGGTCAACCTGCTCTACGCGCTCGACAAGAACGTCCTGGTCGGCAGCGAGTTCATCTGGGGTCGGCTCGAGAACAAGGCCGGGCTGGCGGCGGACGACTACCGCCTGCAGTTCTCGACGAAGGTCACCTTCTGACCCCCTCCCAACCCGTTCAACGGACCCGCACATGCAGTTCAAGTCGACCTTCCCGATCCTGATCGCCCATCGCGATGTCGGCGCACAGAGCGTCGCCGGTGTGCGCCTGCGGCAGATTCAGCATGAGCTCGAACAGGGCGGCTGGAAGACGATCGCGGTCAACAACGAGTCCGATGCCGGCATCGTCGCCGGCGCCCATCGCGGGCTGTCGGCGATCGTCTTCCGTGTCGATGCGGCGCGGGGAGATCCGGCCGCGGGCAAGCGGCTCATCGAGCTCATGGATGCGGTGCACCAGCGCGCATCGGGCCTGCCGATCATCGCGCTGGGCGAGACCGCCACCCTCGAGGGCAAGTCGCCGAAGGTGGTGCAGGCGCTGCGCAACCTCCACAGCATCCTCTACCTGTACGAGGACACGGTGTCCTTCCTGGCGCGCCAGATCATGCGCGCCGCCGAGGACTACCTCGAGAACCTGCTGCCGCCGTTCTTCAAGGCGCTGACGCGTCATGCGGAGCGATCGGCGTACTCGTGGCACACGCCCGGACACGCCGGGGGCGTCGGCTTCCTGAAGACGCCGGTGGGCTACGCGCTGCACGAGTTCTTCGGCGAGAACACGGTGCGCTCCGACCTGTCGATCTCGGTGCCCGAACTCGGTTCGCTGCTCGACCACACCGGGCCGGTCAAGGAGGCCGAGGCCTACGCGGCGCAGGTCTTCGGCGCCGACCACACCTATTTCGTGACCAACGGCACGTCGACCGCCAACAAGATCGTCTGGCACTCCATGGCGGGTCGGGACGACCTGGTGATCGTCGACCGCAACTGCCACAAGTCGCTGCTGCACTCGCTGATCATGACCGGCGCGACGCCGATCTACTTCACGCCAGCGCGCAACGACTACGGGATCATCGGCCCGATCGGCCTGGACCAGTTCTCGCCCGAATCGATCCGCAAGAAGATCGCCGCCAGCCCGATCGCGCGCGGCGCCAAGGGCAATGTGCGCATCGCCGTGGTCACCAACTCGACCTACGACGGCCTTTGCTACAACGCCGAAAAGATCAAGGCCGAGGTCGCCGACCAGGTCGACGCGCTGCATTTCGACGAGGCCTGGTATGCCTACGCCGCTTTCCACGAGTTCTATGCCGGCCGGCACGCGATGGGCGTGCCGCGCGGCCATCCGCGGGCCGACCACACGCTGGTGTTCGCCACCCAGTCGACGCACAAGCTGCTGGCCGCGTTCTCGCAGGCGTCGATGATCCACATCCAGGAATCCGACCAGCGAAAGATCGACACGACGCGCTTCAACGATGCCTTCATGATGCACGGCTCGACCTCGCCGCACTACGGGATCATCGCCTCGCTCGACGTCAGCTCCGCCATGATGGAAGGCGCCAGCGGGCGCTCCATCGTGCAGGAGACGCATGACGAGGCGATGCACTTCCGGCATGCGCTGGCGGCGATCGGAGACAACTTCAAGCGTCCGGACTGGTGGTTCAAGGTCTGGCAGCCCGAGGGCCTGGATCTGGACAAGTCGCCGCAGACGCAGGACTGGGTGCTCGAGCCCAAGGCCTCCTGGCACGGCTTCGGCAACCTGGCCCGCGACTACGTGATGCTCGACCCGATCAAGGTCACGCTGCTCACCCCCGGCCTGGGCAAGGGCGCCAAGCTCGGCAAGACCGGCATTCCGGCCGCGGTGGTCAGCAAGTACCTGTGGGAGCGAGGCCTGGTGGTCGAGAAGACCGGGCTCTACAGCTTCCTGATCCTGTTCTCGCTGGGCATCACGCGCGGCAAGTGGAGCACGATGGTCGACGCGCTGGCCGACTTCAAGACCGACTACGACCGCAACGCGCCGCTGGCGAAGACGCTGCCGAGCGTCGCCGCGGCAGGCGGCCATGCGTATGCCGGCTGGGGCCTGCGAGACCTGTGCGACGCCCTGCACACCTGCTACCGCGACAACGACACCGCGATCGCCATGAACGCGATGTACACCGACCTGCCGGAGCCGGCGATGAAGCCGTCCGATGCCTACGACCGGCTGGTCCACGGCGGCGTGGAGCCGGTGCCGATCGAGGCGCTGAAAGGCCGCATCGCCGCCGTGATGGTGGTTCCCTATCCGCCGGGCATCCCCCTGATCATGCCCGGGGAGCGCTTCGTGACCGACTCGATCATCGAGTACCTGAAGTTCGCCCGCGACACCGACGACCGCTTCCCCGGCTTCGAGGCGGACATCCACGGACCGCGCTACGAAGTCGACAAGGCCGGCCGCAAGCACTGGCTCGTCGATTGCGTCAAGGAATAGAAAGAGGCCCGCCATGATTCCTCGCTCCGTCAAGGCGCCGACGATCCCGATCCCGTTCCACAGGCTGCTGAAAGTGGTGGCGGTCGTCGATCGCCACAGCCCGCAGACCCAGCAGCTGATCGACCACATCCGGGGCGAGAACTACGAGGTCGAGGTCTGCGACAGCTTCGGGCGGGACCTCTCCGAGGACGCATCCGTGGGCGCCTACATCGCGCTGGTCGACGGCGAGCATCGCGAGGCCGCGCGTGCGGCAGCGCTTGCGGTGCGGGCGCTGGGCTTTCGCACGCCGCTCTGGGCGCTGGCCGACTCGCATCGCATCGCCGATGTCGCCGTGTACGGCATGACGGGGGAGGTCGACGGCTACATCTACCTCGGCCAGCAGACGCCGGCCTACTATGCCAAGCAGGTGATCGCCAGCCTGGTCGACTACGGCATGTCGCTGCTGCCTCCGTTCTTCGGCGGGTTGATGGCCTACGACTCCGCGGCCAACATCGCCTTCGACTGCCCCGGGCACCAGGGCGGGCAGTTCTTCCAGAAGTCGCCGACCGGGCAGATTTTCTTCAAGTACTTCGGCGAGAGCATCTTCCGCAATGACCTGTGCAACGCCGACGTCGACCTCGGCGACCTGCTGATCCATGAAGGCGCCGCGCTGCAGGCGCAGAAGGAGGCGGCCGCGGTGTTCGGCGCCGACCGGACCTACTTCGTCCTCAACGGCACCAGCACCTCGAACAAGGTGGTGACCAACGCGGTGCTCAAGCGCGGCGACCTGGTGCTGTTCGATCGCAACAACCACAAGTCGCTGCACCAGGGCGCATTGGTCGGCGCAGGCGCCACGCCGGTCTTCCTGCCGACGGCGCGCAATGCCTTCGGCATGATCGGCGCGGTCGACTGGGAGGCCTGGGACGAGGCTGCCCTGCGCGAGCAGATCCGCAAGAACCCGCTGGTCAAGGACCCGGACCTGCACAAGGCCGAGCGGCCCTTCCGCCTGGCCTGCATCCAGCTCGCCACCTACGACGGCACCATCTATAACGTGCGCCGCGTGCTCGAGAAGATCGGCCACCTGTGCGATTACGTGCTGTGGGACGAGGCCTGGATCGGCTACAACGCGTTCCACCCGCTGTTCGAGAACCACAGCCCGATGCGCCTGACCGACCTCGGTCCCCAGATGCCGGGGCTGTTTTCGACCCAGTCGGTGCACAAGCAGGGCGCCGGCTTCTCGCAGGCCTCGCAGATCCACAAGCGCGACGAGCACATCCACGGCCAGCGCCGCTACATCGAGCACAAGCGATTCAACGAGTCGTTCCTGATGCACGCCTCGACCTCGCCGTTCTACCCGCTGTTCGCATCCCTCGATGTCAATGCCCGGCTGCACGCGGGCAAGGCCGGCGAGATGCTGTGGGACCGCTGCATCGAACTTGGCATCGAGGTGCGCAAGAAGCTGCGCGAGTTCGGCCGCCACTATGCCAAGGTCGGCCGCGGTGCGCAGGAGCAGTGGTTCTTCGACCCCTTCGTTCCTGACCGCGTGACGGTGAGCCGCTCGCGCTTCGCCGCCGATGCGAACGACGTCGCCTGGGAAGACCTGCCCACCGAGCTGATCAAGCGCGAGCAGCAATGCTGGAGCTTCCACCCCGAAAGCCGCTGGCATGGCTACCTGGGATATGCGCCCGGCTATGCGATGGTCGACCCGAACAAGCTGACCTTGCTGACACCCGGCATCGACCGCGCCACGGGGGACTACCTCGACTTCGGCGTGCCGGCCACCGTGGTGGCCAATTTCCTGCGCGAGCAGCGCATCGTGCCGGAAAAGTGCGACCTCAACAGCATCCTGTTCCTGATGACGCCGGCGGAGGACGAGAGCAAGCTCAACACGCTGATCGCCAAGCTCGTGAAGTTCAAGAACCTGTGGGACGAGGACGCGCCCTTGTGCGATGTGCTGCCGACGCTGTATGCCGCGCACAGCCAGCGCTACGCCGGCTACAGCCTGCGGCAGGTGTGCAACGAGATGCATGCCTTCTATCGCACGCGCCGGGTCAAGGACCTCCAGGGGCAGTGCTTTCGCGCCGAGAGCTTCCCCGAACTCGCGATGTCGCCGAAGGACGCCTACGAGGCGCTGGTCGACAACAACGTGGACTACCTCCCGCTCGATCAGGTCAAGGGCCGCGTCTCGGCCACGCTGGCGCTGATCTATCCGCCCGGCATCGGGGTCGTGGTGCCGGGTGAGCGCTGGGACGATCGCGCGCAGCCGATGCTCGACTACTTCCTGGCCTTCGAGGAATCATTCAACCGCTTTCCCGGTTTCAACTACGAAGTCCAGGGCGTGTTCCAGGAGAAGGTCGACGGCCGCATCCGGTTTCACACCTACGTGGTCCGCGAGTGACTGCGCCATCTCTCAACCCAGGAGACATCGCCATGGCGGAAAAGCAGAAGAAGATGAGCGTGACGCAGCTGACCTTCATCGTCACGGTGAACATGATGGGCTCCGGCATCATCATGCTGCCCGCCAACATGGCGCAGGTCGGTGCGATCTCGCTGCTGTCGTGGGTCGTGACGGCGATCGGCTCGCTGGCCATCGCCTACGGATTCGCGCAGGCCGGGATCTTCAACCAGCGAACCGGCGGCCTGGCCGCCTATGCCGAGGACGCCTATGGCAAGGACGGCTACTTCCAGGTCTTCTTCCTGTACTTCATCTCGCTGGCCATTGCCAACGTGGCGGTCGCCAGTTCGGCGCTGGGCTACCTGGCGGCATTCTTCCCGGTGCTGTCGTCGACGCCGGCCATCAGCTGCCTGAGCGTGATTGCGCTGCTCTGGCTGACCACGGTGGCCAACTTCGGCGGCCCGAGCCTGACCGGGAAGATCGGTTCGATCACGGTGTGGGGCGTGATCCTGCCGGTCGGCTTCATCTCGGTCGCCGGCTGGTTCTGGTTCAGCGGCCAGACCTTCACCGAGGCATGGAATCCCAAGGGCCTGAGCCTCTTCGAAGGCATGGGATCGAGCATCTCGCTGACGCTGTGGGCGTTTCTGGGCATGGAGTCGGCCTCGCAGAACGCCTCGGCCGTCGAGAATCCCAAGCGTGACGTGCCGCTGGCCTGCATGTTCGGCACGGCCGGCGCGGCGGTGGTCTACATCCTGTCGACGACCGTGATCCAGGGCATCGTGCCCAATGCCGAGCTCGCCGCGTCGACCGGCCCCTTCGGCCTGGCTTACGCGAAGATGTTCACGCCGGCGATCGGCTCGATCGTCATGGCACTCGCCGCCATGGCCTGCGTGGGGTCGTTGCTCGGCTGGCAGTTCACGCTCGCGACGACGGCCAAGGACGCGGCCGACACGCGGATGTTTCCGGCCATCTTCGGCAAGGCGAATGCGATGGGCGCGCCGATCGCGGGCATGGTGATCATGGGCGTGCTGCAGTCGGTGATGGCGCTGTCGACCATCTCGCCCGACCTCAGCAAGCAGTTCGCGGCGCTGGTGAACCTGGCCGTCGTCACCAACGTGGTGCCCTACATCATCTCGCTGTCGGCGCTGTTCGTGATGATGCGCAATGCCAAGGTGGAGCCGGCGGTGTATCGGCGCAACGGCATCGTGGCGGTCGTCGCGATGCTGTATTCGGTCTATGCGCTCTATGCCTCGGGCAAGGATGCGGTGATGGGCGGCATGCTGGTGATGGCCATCGGCTACATCGTCTGCGGCTTCATCGCGCCGCGCTTCCGCGAGATGCGCGCGACGACCGCCCGCCCGGCCTGAATCCGGACGCGAAAGGAACCCCATGACCTACCTCGATGCGCTCGACGACCACCGCTTCGCGGCGCGGCTTTGCAGGGCGCTGATCGGCCCGCTGCTGTGCCTGGCCATGGCAACGCCGGCGATGGCGGCCGGCACCCTCGACAAGGCCCGCGAGACAGGCAAGTTGACCTTCGGCTACCGCGCCGACGCGCGCCCGTTCTCCTATGCCGACGAGTCGGGCAAGCCGAACGGGTTTTCCGTCGCGCTGTGCCGCAGGATCGCCGATGCGGTGAAGGCCGAACTCAAGCTGCCCGCCTTGGAGGTCGACTTCGTGCCGGTCACGGCAGAGAACCGGTTCAATGCCGTGGAACAGGGAAAGATCGACCTGCTGTGCGGCACGGCCACGCCGACGCTCGGGCGGCGCGCGATGGTCGACTTCTCGCTCCCCATCTTCTACGCGGGCATCGGCGCGATCGTGCGCGAGGATGTGTCGCGCCGACTGCGTGATGCGCTGGCCAACCGGCCGGACCCCACCCAGCCGATCTGGCGCGGCTCGCCGGGACTCATGACCGAGAGAGCGACGCTGGTGGTCGTCGGCGGGACCACCATCGAGCGTTCGCTGATCGACGCGCTGAAGGCGCGGCGCATCGAGGTCAGCGTGGTGCCGGCGCCCGACTACCCGACCGGCCTGCAGATGATCGTCGACCGCCGCGCCACGGCCTTGTTCGGCGACCGTCCGGTGCTGCTCGACGCGGCCCGCAACGGCTCCTCCTTCAGCGAACTCACCGTGCTCGATCGCGCCTTCACGCGGGAGCCGCTGGCGCTGGCCTTGCCGCGCGGCGACGCGTCGTTCCGGCTGGTGGTGGATCGCACCCTGAGCCGTCTGTTCCGCTCGAAGGAGTTCGCAGCGTTCTACACCAGCTTCTTTGGCGCGCCCGATGCCGGCACGCTCGAGTTCTTCCAGGCCTTGGCATTGCCGGAATGACGGCGCACGTTTCCAGTCCGACCAGAGGAGACATCGTATGCAAGCTCTTGGCGTTCACAGTGAAGTCGGCAAGCTGAGGACCGTGATGGTCTGCCGACCGGGCCTGGCTCATCAGCGATTGACGCCCGGCAACGCCGCCGAACTGCTGTTCGACGACGTGCTGTGGGTCCAGGAGGCGCAGAAAGACCACTACGACTTCGTGCTGAAGATGCGCGAGCGCGGGACCGAGGTGATCGACCTGCACGAGATGCTGGCCGAGACGCTGCAGGACAAGGAGGCCCGCGACTGGGTGCTCGACCGGCGCATCACCGACAACGACGTCGGCCTCGGCGTGCGCAGCGCGATCCGGCCCTGGCTGGACGAGATGGCGGCTGCGAAGCTGGCCGAACACCTGATCGGCGGCATCGCGCTGCTCGACCTGCCCAAGAGCGAGATGTCCACGATGATGATCGAGGCCTTCGGCGACACGGACTTCATCACGCCGCCGGTGCCCAACACGCTGTTCCAGCGCGACCCGTCGTGCTGGATCTACCAGGGCGTGACCTGCAACCCGATGTTCTGGCCGGCGCGCCAGCCCGAGACCCTGCTGCAGCGCGTGATCTACAAGTTCCACCCGCGATTCAAGGGCGCCGACTTCACCATCTGGTGGGGCGACTCCGATGAGCCCTTCGGCGCGGCCACGATCGAGGGCGGCGACGTGATGCCGATCGGCAAGGGCGTGGTGCTGGTCGGCATGGGGGAGCGCACCACACGCCAGGCCGTCTACCAGCTGGCCGAGCAACTGTTCAAGCAGAACGGCGCCACGCGCGTGATCGGCTGCCTGATGCCGAAGAGCCGCGCGGCGATGCACCTGGACACCGTGTTCAGCTTCTGCGATCGCGACCTGGTGACCTCCTTCAGGGAGGTCGTCGACCAGGTGCGCTGCTACAGCGCGCGTCCGGACGGCAAGGGCGGCCTCGAAGTCCGCCTCGACCCGGGCCACCTGTTCGAGGTGGTGCGGGATGCGCTCGGCCTGAAGGAACTGCGCGTGGTGGAGACCGGCGGCAACGCCTGGCAGTCGCAGCGCGAGCAATGGGACGACGGCAACAACGTGGTCGCGCTCGAACCCGGTGTCGTCGTCGCCTATGACCGCAATCCCCACACCAACACCCTGTTGCGCAAGGCGGGGGTCGAAGTCATCACCGTGCGCGGCTCCGAACTGGGACGCGGGCGAGGCGGCGGGCATTGCATGACCTGCCCGATCTCGCGCGACCCGGCCTATTGACCCGATCTTTCCTGGAGAGAACGACATGAGCTTCAATCTTCGCAACCGCTCCCTGCTGACGGTACAGGACTACAGCCAGCGCGAATTCCGCTACCTGCTCGACCTGGCGCGCGATCTCAAGCGCGCCAAGTACGCACGCACCGAGCAGAAGCACCTGCAGGACAAGGAAATCTGCCTGATCTTCGAAAAGACCTCCACGCGCACCCGTTGCTCGTTCGAGGTCGCCTGCCACGATCAGGGCGCGAACGTGACCTATCTCGACCCGGCGGGCTCGCAGATCGGCCACAAGGAGTCGTTCAAGGACACGGCCCGCGTGCTGGGACGCATGTACGACGCGATCGAGTACCGCGGCGCCAGCCAGGGCGGCGTCGAGACGCTCGCCAAGTACGCGGGCGTGCCGGTGTTCAACGGCCTGACCGACGAATACCACCCGACGCAGATGCTGGCCGACGTGATGACGATGCGCGAGCACTGCGACAGGCCGCTGACCGACATCAAGTACGCCTTCATGGGCGATACGCGCAACAACATGGGCCATTCGCTGATGATCGTCGGCTGCCTGATGGGGATGGACGTGCGCATCTGCGGGCCGAAGACGCTGTGGCCTTCGGAGGAGTTCGCCTCGATCGCGCGCGACCTGGCGGCGCGCTACGGCGCCCGGCTGACCGTCACCGACGATCCGGCCGAAGCCGTGGCCGGCGTGGACTACATCCACACCGATGTCTGGGTGTCCATGGGCGAGCCGAAGGAGGTCTGGAAGGAACGCATCGGCCTGCTGATGAAGTACCAGGTCAATGCGGCGCTGATGAAGGCCAGCGGCAATCCGAACGTCAAGTTCATGCACTGCCTGCCCGCTTTCCATGACACGGAGACCACGCTGGGCAAGCAGATCGCCGACACCTACGGCATCTCGGACGGGCTCGAAGTGACCGACGAAGTCTTCGAGTCCGAATGGAACATCGCCTTCGAGCAGGCCGAGAACCGGATGCACACCATCAAGGCCATCCTCGTTGCGACGCTGGGAGACTGATCGTGCTGATCGTCACCGCCCTGGGAGGCAACGCGCTGCTGCGGCGCGGGCAGCCGATGACCGCGGAGAACCAGCGCGAGAACGTGCGCATCGCCGCCAGATCGCTGGCGCCCGTCGCGCGTCAGCACGACCTGGTGGTCGGGCACGGCAACGGGCCGCAGGTCGGCCTGCTGGCGCTTCAGGGCTCGGCGTACGCGGCGGTCGAGACCTACCCGCTCGACGTGCTGGGCGCGGAGACCGAAGGGATGATCGGCTACATGATCGAGCAGGAACTCGGCAACCTGCTGCCCTTCGAGCGCCCGTTCGCCACGCTGCTGACCATGGTCGAGGTCGACCCGAAGGACCCGGCCTTCGCGAATCCGACCAAGTTCATCGGCCCGGTGTACGAAAAAGACGAAGCCGACCGGATCGCTCTCGCGAAAGGCTGGGTCTTCAAGCAGGACGGCGACAAGTGGCGCCGCGTGGTCGCGTCGCCCGAACCCAAGCGCATCTTCGAGCTGAGGCCGATCAAGTGGCTGCTCGAGCACAACACCATCGTGATCGCTGCGGGTGGTGGCGGCATTCCGGCCGCGTATGGACCGGGCACAGAGCGCAAGCTGGCCGGCATCGAGTGCGTGATCGACAAGGACTTCGCGACCGAGTTGCTGGCGCGCGAACTGGGCGCCGACCTCTACGTCATGCTGACGGACGCCGACGCGGTCTACATGGACTGGGGACAGCCGACCCAGCGGGCGATCCGCAGGGCCGCGCCGGAAGCGCTGGCGGCCCTGCCGTTCGCCGCCGGCTCGATGGGGCCCAAGGTCCAGGCCGCGTGCCGCTTCGTGCGGGCGACCGGCAAGCGCGCCGCCATCGGGGACCTCGCCGATCTCGGCCGCATCATCGCCGGCGAGGCGGGCACGATGGTCGCCGCGAATGTCGACGGCATCGTCTACGCATAAGCGCACCGACCCCGGCGCAGCGGCAAGGCCGCGCGCGAAGAGCGAATGGCCGGCCCCGCCGGAGACGCCATGCTGACGGACTATCCGCTGATTGTCTTCGTCGTGTCTTTGGCGCTCCTCTTGTCCTCGGTGTGGGCGGGGGTGAGGATCTTCAGAAGACGGTGGAAGCCCCGGGAGAGCATGCGGGATGACTTCGGCGTCATCCAGGCCGCGGCGCTGACGCTGCTGGGGCTCATCATCGGCTTCACGTTCTCGATGGCCATCAACCGCTACGACCAGCGCAAGAACCTCGAGGAAGCGGAGGCCAATGCGATCGGTACCGAATTCCTGCGGGCCGACCTGCTGCCTGCGGCGGATGCCGCCAGGGTCCGGGCGCTGCTGGCGGAGTACTTCGACCAGCGCGTGCTCTTCTACACGACCCGCGATGCCGAGCAGCTCAAGCAGATCAATGCCCGCACCGCGCAGTTGCAGGCCGCCCTGTGGTCGGCGGTCGCCGTACCGGCGGCCGCGGCGCCATCGCCGACGATGGCCGTCGTGGTCATCGGAATGAACGACGTCCTCAACGCCCAGGGCTACACCCAGGCCGCCTGGTGGAACCGGATTCCTTCGGCCGCCTGGGCACTGATGCTGATCATCGCCGTCTGTTGCCACCTGCTCGTCGGCTATGGCGTGAAGGATCCCAGGGCGGAGCGCACCCTGCTGCTCGTCCTGCCGCTGGTGATGTCGATCTCGTTCCTTCTCATTGCGGACATCGACAGCCCGCGCGGCGGCGTGATCCGGGTGAAGCCCGACAATCTGTTGAGTATTGCGGCGTCGCTGCGCCCGCGTTGAGGCGCGTCAATTCGCGCATCAGGCCATGGAGGACACTATGGATGGCCAGCTTCACCCGACGGAAGGAGCTCTCATGTACCAACGCATTCTGGTTCCACTGGACGGAAGCGAGACCTCGTTGCAGGGGCTGGACGAGGCCGTTCGCATGGCCTTGCGAGACGGTGCGACGCTGCGCCTCGTCCATGTCCTCAACAAGTTCAGGCGGACCACCGGCTACGCCTCGACCGCCTCGTTCTCGGAGCTGCTGCCGGGCATGAAGGAAGCCGGCGAACAGCTGCTTCGGGAGGCCCGCGATCGCGCCGAACGCGGCGGCGCCAAGACCGAGACCAAGCTCCTCAGTTCGCTGACCGGTGCATTGTCGGAAATGGTCGCGGACGAGGCGGCGGACTGGCACGCCGACCTGATCGTGATCGGCACGCATGGTCGCCGAGGCATCGAGCGGATCCTGTGGGGCAGCGATGCGGAGCAGGTCCTGCGGGTCGCGAATGTGCCGGTGCTGCTGGTCCAGGCAGCGGGCGGAGAAGAGCCATGATCGAAGAAGACGTCGACGGCGTCGCCACCGCGGCGCGCACACCGGTGCTGAGTCCCGTGGACCGCGTGTCGGAACTGCTGTTCGGCCTGTTCATGGCGCTTTCCTTCGTGGGCGCCGTGTCGGTGGCGGAGTCCGGGCGCGAGGACATCCGCAAGATGTTCGCCGCCGCCCTGGGATGCAACCTCGCCTGGGGCCTGGTCGATGCGGTCATGTACCTGGTGCGCACGGTCACCGACCGCGGCCGGTGGCTCACGCTCGTGCGCTCCGTTCGCGCGACCGCGGACGCGGAAATCGGTCGCCGCCTCATCTCGGACGCCCTGTCGCGGGTCGGGGCGAAGTTCATGATGGAGGCCGAACTCGAAGCCGTTCGCGGGCGCATCCTCGCGCTGGCGTCCGTGCCGGCGCGGCCGGTTGTTCTCAAGGACGACCTGCTCGCCGCGATCGCGATCTTCCTGCTCGTGGTCGCGTCGACCTTTCCGGTGGTGCTGCCCTTCGTGCTGATGCAGGACGTCGGCATCGCCAAGACCTTGTCCCGTGCCATCGCGCTGGCAATGCTGTTCGTCGGCGGGCTCGCTCTCGGACGCTACGCGGGCTACGGAAGCTGGAGGGTCGGGTTCATCATGGCCGGGCTTGGCATCGCGCTGGTGGCCGCGATCATGGCGCTCGGAGGTTGAACCACTGGCACCGAGGGGAAGGCGTCACGGCCGGCAGGATCCGATGCGCAGCGCAGCAAACAGTGATCCAATCGTGCCAAGGCGGATCACACGCCGCTGGAGACCCAGATGCTCGTGCGCAGTCCGCTCTATCTGCTGGAACGATTCGATCCTGGCGTGGTCCAGCTCGACAGCGAGCTTCGGGTCATCGCCATGAACAGCCTGGCCCGGCGTCTGCTGCCGGTCGAGGACAAGCAGCCGTTCGAGAAGATGGTGCTGTCTTTTCACCCCGAGCGCTCCGTGGCCAAGGTGAAGTTCCTGTTGGACCAGGCCGAGTGCCCGGTCAGCAACCCGCCGCCGATGACCATGATCATCAACATCCCGGAACGGGTGTTGCTGATCAAGGTGACCAAGCTGTCCGACCTGCACGGCGATACCACCGGCTACACGCTGATCTTCTACGACATCACCGAACAGGTGAGCGGAAATGAACCGGCGCTGGCGATGACACCGGGGAGCCCCGCTGCGGAGCATCCCGCGCCCGCCAAGCGGCAGCTGCACAAGATCCCGACCGTTTCGCAGAACCGCATCGTGCTGGTCGATGTGGAGGCGGTGACGTACATCCGCTCGGAAGGCCACTACACCTGGGTCAGCACGGCGCAGGGCTCGAGCTTCTGCAATCTCAACATCAGCGACCTGGCGGAGCGGCTCGACGGTGCGTCCTTCTTTCGCATCCATCGCAGCTACCTCGCGAACCTCGATTTCGCCGAGCAGATCCTGCGCGACGAAGGCAGGGTCAGCCTGAAGCTGCGCGGCGAATCCACGGCGCTGCCGGTGGCGCGCACGAGCGTCGCCCGGCTGCTCGAACAGCTCGGGATCGGCGAGGTCGACACCCTGAGAAACTGACCGGCAGCGCGCCGCGCCGCGGATTGGGGATAACCCGTAGCGGCGATCCGGCGCCCGCCGTTCATGCGCGCAGCGCTGCCATTCGTGCGTCCCAAGCGCTCGTTCGTGCGCCGGACCCGTTCGGCGGATGCGTCTGGTTCTAAGTTCTCCAGGCACCCCTTCGACTGGAGACAAGAACAATGATCCCATCCGGATTCGACTACCACGCGCCCCGTTCGGTCGGCGACGCGATCGCACTGCTCGGGCAGTACGGCAGCGACGCCAAGCTGCTGGCCGGCGGCCACAGCCTGCTGCCGATGATGAAGCTTCGCTTCGCGCAGCCGGCGCACCTGATCGACCTGAACCGCATCGAGACGCTGCGCGGCATTCGCGAAGAGGGCGACACCATCGTGATCGGCGCCATGACGGTCGAGAACGAGTTGATCCACTCGCCTTTGCTGCAGCAGAAGCTGCCGCTGCTGCCCGAGGCCGCGAAGCAGATCGCCGACCCGCAGGTGCGCAACCGCGGCACCATCGGCGGCGACATCGCGCATGGCGACCCCGGCAACGACCACCCGGCGCTGTCGCTCGCGCTCGACGCCGTGTTCGAGCTCGAAGGGCCGAAGGGCACGCGGCGGGTGTTGGCCGACGGCTTTTTCCACGGCACCTACATGACCGACATGGCCGAGGACGAGGTGATGACCGCGATCCGCATGCCGGCCTTCGCGCCCGGCACCGGCCATGCCTACCAGAAGCTCAAGCGCAAGACCGGCGACTGGGCCACCGCGGCGGCGGCGGTGGTGCTGCGGATCGACGGCGGCAACGTGAGCCACATCCGCATTGCGCTGACCAACCTGGCGCCGACCGCCCTGCGGGCCACGGACGCCGAAGCCGCGCTGCTCGGAAAGCCGCTGACCGAAGCCGCGATCGCCGATGCCGCCGCGCGTGCGATGGCGATCTGCGACCCCGCCGAGGACCTGCGCGGCGACCGCGACTACAAGACTGCGATGGCCGGCCAGATGGTGCAGCGCGCGCTGCGCGTGGCGCTGTCGCGCTGCGCCTAGGCGCGATCAGGAAGAACCAAGGAGCCGACCCATGGGCAAGCAGATCATCCACATCACCGTCAACGGCAAGCGCCTCGAGAAGGCGGTCGAGCCGCGCACGCTGCTGATCCACTTCCTGCGCGAGGACTGCGGCCTGACCGGCGCGCACATCGGCTGCGAGACCAGCCATTGCGGCGCCTGCACCGTCGATCTGGACGGCCAGTCGGTCAAGAGCTGCACCCACCTGGCGATCCAGTGCGATGGTTCGCAAGTGCTGACCGTCGAGGGCCTGGCCCAGGGCCCGCTTCTGCATGCGGTGCAGGAAGGCTTCTACAAGGAGCACGGCCTGCAATGCGGCTTCTGCACGCCCGGGATGCTCATGCGCTCGTACCGCTTCCTGCAGGAGAACCCGAATCCGACCGACGAGGAAGTGCGCGCCGGCCTCGGCGGCAACCTGTGCCGCTGCACCGGCTACCAGAACATCGTGAAGGCGGTGCTGCACGCGGCGGCGAAGCTGCGGCAAACCGAAAAGGTGGCCGCATGAGCACGCACGGCCGCCCGAAGGGCGAATTCCCCCTTGGGGGGACGGCGCGTAGCGCCAAGGGGGTCCAATGAACGCCCCGATGGATCCGGCGCTGCTGGAGCGCGCCGCTGCGCTGCAGGGCATGGGCGACAGCCGCCTGCGCAAGGAGGATGCGCGCTTCATCCAGGGCAAGGGCAACTATGTCGACGACATCAAGATGCCCGGCATGCTGCACATGGACATCGTGCGGTCGCCGGTCGCGCATGCACGCATTCGCAGGATCGACAAGAGCGAGGCGCTGAAGGTGCCCGGCGTGATCGCGGTGCTCACGGCCGAAGACCTGAAGCCGCTCAAGCTGCACTGGATGCCGACCCTGGCCGGCGATGTGCAGGCGGTGCTGGCCGACGAGAAGGTGCACTTCCAGATGCAGGAAGTCGCGGTCGTGATCGCCGAGGACCGCTACGCGGCCGCCGACGGCGTCGAGGCGGTGATCGTCGAGTACGACGAACTGCCGGTGGTGCTCGACCCCTACGCCGCGCTGGCGCCCGACGCGCCGGTGCTGCGCGAAGACCTGGCCGGCAAGACCGAAGGCGCGCACGGCAAGCGCGAGCATCCGAACCACATCTTCACCTGGGAGGCGGGCGACAAGGCCGCGGCCGACGCTGCCTTCGACACGGCGCCGGTCACGGTGGCCGAGCGCATCTACTATCCGCGCGTGCATCCTTGCCCGCTCGAGACCTGCGGCTGCGTGGCCTCGTTCGATCCGGTCCGCGGCGAGCTCACGACGTACATGACCTCGCAGGCGCCGCACGTGGTGCGAACCGTGGTGTCGCTGCTGTCGGGCATCCCGGAGTCGAAGGTGCGCATCGTCTCGCCCGACATCGGCGGCGGCTTCGGCAACAAGGTCGGCGTGTATCCGGGCTATGTCTGCGCGATCGTCGCCAGCATCGTGCTCGGCAAGCCGGTGAAGTGGATCGAGGACCGGATCGAGAACATCTCGAGCACCGCCTTCGCCCGCGACTACCACATGGACGGCGAGATCGCCGCCACGCAAGACGGCAAGATCCTCGGCCTGCGCGTCAACGTGGTCGCCGACCACGGCGCCTTCGACGCCTGCGCCGATCCGACCAAGTACCCGGCGGGCATGTTCCACATCTGCTCGGGCTCCTACGACATCCCTGCGGCCTGGTGCAGCGTGAAGGGCGTGTACACCAACAAGGCGCCCGGCGGCGTGGCCTACCGCTGCTCGTTCCGCGTGACCGAGGCGGTCTATGTCATCGAGCGCCTGGTCGATATCCTGGCGCAGCAGCTCGGTATCGACAAGGCCGAGATCCGGGCCAGGAACTTCATCCGCAAGGAGCAGTTCCCCTACACCTCGGCCTTCGGCTTCGAGTACGACTCGGGCGACTACCAGGGCGCGCTCGACAAGGTGCTGGCGGCCTGCGACTACAAGGGGCTGCGGGCCGAACAGGCGGCCAAGCGGGCCGATCCGGCCTGCCCGACCTTGATGGGCATCGGCCTGGTCGCCTTCACCGAAGTGGTCGGCGCCGGACCCAGCAAGATGTGCGACATCCTCGGCGTCGGCATGTTCGACAGCTGCGAGATCCGCATCCACCCGACCGGCAGCGCGATCGCGCGCATGGGCACGATCACGCAGGGCCAGGGCCACCAGACCACCTATGCGCAGATCATCGCGACCGAGCTCGGCATTCCGTCGGAAGTGATCCAGGTCGAGGAGGGCGACACCAGCACCGCGCCCTACGGGCTGGGCACCTACGGCTCGCGCTCGACCCCGGTGGCCGGCGCGGCGATCGCGATGGCCGCGCGGAAGATCCATGCCAAGGCGCGCAAGATCGCCGCCCACCTGCTCGAGGTCGGCGAGAACGACCTCGACTGGGAGATCGACCGCTTCAAGGTCAAGGGCGACGATGCGCGCTTCAAGTCGATGAAGGACATCGCCTGGGCGGCCTACCACCAGGCGCCTCCGGGGCTCGAGCCGGGCCTCGAGGCGGTGCACTACTACGACCCGCCGAACTTCACCTTCCCGTTCGGCGTCTACCTGTGCGTGGTCGACATCGACCGCGGCACCGGCGAGACCAAGGTGCGGCGCTTCTATGCGCTGGACGACTGCGGCACGCGCATCAACCCGATGATCATCGAAGGCCAGATCCACGGCGGGCTGACCGAAGGCTACGCGGTCGCGATGGGCCAGCAGATGCCTTTCGATGCCCAGGGCAACCTGCTGGGCAACACGCTGATGGACTACTTCCTGCCGACCGCGGTCGAGACGCCGAAGTGGGAGACCGACCACACCGTGACGCCGTCGCCGCACCACCCGCTGGGCGCCAAGGGCGTGGCCGAATCGCCGCACGTCGGGTCGATCCCGACCTTCACTTCGGCGGTGGTCGATGCCTTTGCGCACCTCGGCGTCAGGCACATGGTCATGCCGCACAGCGCGTACCGCGTCTGGCAGCAGCTCAAGGAAAGCGGCGTCGCGCTCTGAGGCGCTGCACCGGACCGTCTACACATGGAAGTCAAACTCGACAAACGCTATCCGCTCGACGTCGACCCCCGGCGCGCCTGGACGCTGCTCGCCGATGTGCCGGCCACGGCCGGCTGCATGCCCGGCGCGGCCATCACCGAGAAAGTTGACGACACCCACTACAAGGGCAGCGTCAAGGTCAAGGTCGGGCCGGCCAACGCGGCCTTCGCCGGCGACATCGAAGTGCTCGCGCTCGACGCGGCGAGCCAGACCCTGCAATTGCTGGGCAAGGGTTCGGACCGCGGCGGATCGTCGGCATCGATGAATCTCACGGCCACGATCGAAGCCGGCGAGGCCCCCGGTACGTCGGTGCTGGCGGGCCATGCCGAGGTCATCGTCAACGGCAAGTTCGCGCAGTTCGGCGGGCGCCTGATGGTGCAGGTGTCGGAGATGCTGCTCGGGCAGTTCGTCGACAACTTCCGTCTGGCGGCGGCGGCCTTGCCGCAGCCGCAGGCGGCGACCACCACTGCGGCGACCGTGGTCGAGCCCGCCGCCACCGCGCCGGTCCGGGCGGGGGACGCCCCCGCGCCCGCGCCTGCCGAGGCCAAGGAGATCAACGCGCTCGCGATCCTGTGGCAACTGGTCAAGGGCTGGGTGGCCGGCCTGTTCGGCAGGCGTGCCTGAGCCCGCCATGACCGATGCCGAGCTGCGAGAGTCGCTCCACCGCGCCGGCTACATCGCCGACGAGAGCCTGGCGACCACGCTGTGGCTGGCTGGCGAACTGGAGCGTCCGCTGCTGATCGAGGGCGACGCCGGCGTCGGAAAGACCGCGCTGGCCGGCGCGCTGGCGCGGGCGCGCGGACAGGCGCTGGTGCGGCTCCAATGCCATGAGGGACTGGACCTGTCGCAGGCCGCCTACGAGTGGAACTACGGCCGCCAGCTGCTGGCGATCCGCCTTGGCGAGACCCGGGCCGAGGGGCTCAAGGAGTCCGACCTGTTCGCACGCGACTACCTGCTGGAGCGGCCGCTGCTGCAGGCCATCTCGAGCGAGCAGCCCTGCGTGCTGCTGATCGACGAGATCGATCGCGCCGACGAGGCCTTCGAGGCCTTTTTGCTCGAGGTGCTGGCCGACTACCAGATCACAGTGCCCGAACTCGGCACCGTGCATGCGAGGCACATCCCGCAGGTGGTCCTGACCAGCAACGGCACGCGCGAGCTGTCGGATGCGCTGCGCCGGCGCTGCCTGTACCACTACCTCGACTATCCGAGCCTGGCGCGCGAGATCGCGATCGTGCGCGCCACCTTGCCGGATGCCGAGAGCGCGCTGATCGAGCAGGCGGTGGTCTTCGTACAGCGGCTGCGGCGCGAGGACCTGGCCAAGAAGCCGGGCGTGGCCGAGACGCTGGACTGGGTGCGCGCCCTGCATCGCCTGAGCTTCAAGGCGCTGCCCGAGGATCCGCATGCGCTCGGCGCCACGCTGGCCTGCCTGCTCAAGACGCGCGAGGACCGCTTCCAGTTCGGCGAGGATCGCGTGCGGCAGCTGATCGAAGGGCGGCGCGCGGTCGGCGTCGCCGAGAAGGCACCGCCATCGACGGTGGCGCCGACATGAACACCGTGGCGAGTCCGCTGGAGAGCATCGCCGGGTTCGCCGCGCTGCTGCGCGACCATGGCATGAAGGTCGGCATTGCCGAGCAGCAGGCCTTCGTCGAGGCGGCGCTGCGCCTGCCGCTCGCGCGGGCGGCGCGACTCGACCCGGCCTGGCGCGCGATCGCCTGCCACGACGCGAACGACTGGCGGCGCTGGCCCGAGCTGTTCGACGGCTACTGGCATCCGCAGCGCGCCAGGGGCCGCACCCGGGTCGGCGGCCAGACGCGGCCGAGCCGCAGCCTGCAGCAGGTGGTGCAGAGCCTGCATGAGCGCATGGAGGGCGGCATGCCTTCGGCGCGGCCTGGCCAGGCCGACACCGCGCTCGACAGGCCGGCCGTGACCGAGGACGAGCCGGCGCTGCCACGCGCAAGGGGCGGCGCCAGCCGCACCGACGCATTGCACGACCGCTCGCTGTCGCAATGGCTGCCGCAGGACCTCGCGCTGCTGCAGAGCCTGGCCGAGCGGATCGCGCGGCGGCTGCGCAAGCGCTTGACGCGGCGCTGGCAGGACGATGCGCAGGGGCGCCGTCTCGATGTTCGGCGCACGCTGCGCGCCAGCCTTCGAACGGGCGGACTGCCGATCCATCCGGCATGGCGCGCCGCGCGGCGGGAATGGCCGCGGCTCTTCATCCTGGTGGATGTCAGCCGGTCGATGGAGACCCATGCCCAGCTGTTCCTGCGCATCGCGCGCGCCTTCGTCGCCGCGATGAACGCGCGGGTGTTCGTGTTCCACACGCGGCTGGCCGAGGTCACGCCGCTGCTGCGCAGCGACTCGGCCGCGGTGCAGGAGAAGATCAACGCCGTCACGGCCGGCTTCGGCGGCGGCACCCGCATCGCCACCAGCGTGGCCGACTTCCACGCCGTGCATGCGCGCGCACAGCTTCAGCGCAACGCGCGCGTCTGGGTGCTGTCCGATGGCTTCGATGCCGATCCACCGGAACGGCTGGCGCAGGAACTGGCGCGCGTGCGCGCGCGCGGTGCACGGGTGCACTGGTTCCATCCGTCCGAGGCGCCGCCGGCATCGCAGGCGATGCAGGCGGTGATGGCGCAACGCGAACTTGTGGACGGTTTCTCGCGTCTCAACAGTCTGAGCGATCTTGCCGATCTCGCGAAGCATCTGCGCTGAATCGCCCGCATCCCCCTGAAGGAGAAGATGACATGAGCCACGCAGACACCGTCCTCGAGGCCGCGCGCCGGCTGCAGCAGGCCGGCACGCCCTGTGCGCTGGTCAGCGTCGTGAAGGCGCTGCCGCCCGCGTCCGCGCATCCGGGCGACAAGGCGGTCGTCACCGCCGACGGCGAGATGCAGGGCTGGGTCGGCGGCGGCTGCGCGCAGCCGGCGGTGATCCGCACCGTGCGCCAGGCGCTGGCCGACGGGCGGGCCCGGCTGATCCGCATCGCGCCGGCCGAGGAGGGCCACGAACGCGACCTGGGCGACGTGCTCGAGTTCGGCATGGCCTGCCATTCCGGCGGCACGCTGGAGCTGTTCGTCGACCCCTTGCTGCCGCGCGCAGAACTGGTGGTGATCGGCAATTCGCCGGTGGCGGCCAGCCTGGTGCAGCTCGGGCCGCGCGTCGGCTTCGCGGTGACGCTGGTGGCGCAGGGCGCGCAGGCGGCGGACCACCCCGATGCCTGCCGGGTCATCGACCGCGACGACGTCGCCACCGTGGGCCCGCAGATCGGGGCCGGCGCCTGGATCGTCATCGCGACGCAGGGGCGCCGCGATCTGCAGGCGCTCGGGCTGGCGCTGTCGCTGAACGCGCGACAGGTGTCCTTCGTCGCCAGCGCGCGCAAGGCCCGGGTGTTGAAGGATTCGTTGATCACCGCGGGCGCCGATGCCGCCGCCGTGGCCGCCATCGTGGCACCGGCGGGCTATCCGATTTCGGCATCGACGCCGGAGGAGATCGCGCTGTCGGTGCTGGCGGCGGTGGTGGCGAATCGGCGCCGGTCCGCCGCGGCCCCAACGCTCTGCGCCACGCAAGAGGCCTGGGCCGACGACAGGCCGGTCGCCGCGCTGCCGGCCCGCTCGCCGTGCTGCGGAGGCTGACATGGGCTGCATCCTCAAGGGCGGCGGCGGGCTCCATGCGCGCCTCGCCGTGGGTGCGGTGCTGCTGGCCGCGGGCGCCGGCACCCGGCTCGGCGGACGGCCCAAGTCGCTGCTCGAACTCGGCGGCGTGCCGCTGATCCGGCGCCAGCTGATCGCGCTGTCGGGCGCGGGCGTCGACGAGGTGGTCGTGGTGCTGGGCCACCATGCGGAAGCGATCGAGGCGGCGGTGCGCGAATTTCCGGTGACGCTGGCGCGCAACCCGTCGCCCGACGACGGCCAGGCCTCGTCGGTGCGCACCGGCCTGCAGGCCCTCACGGGAAAGCTCGACGCGGTGGTCGTCGCGCTGGCCGACCAGCCGATGATCAATGCGCAGGACATCACGGCGCTGATCGGCGCCTTCAAGAAGCGCGGTGAGGCGTCGATGGTGGTGCCGCGCGTGGCCGGCGAGCCCGGCAACCCGGTCATCTTCGAGGCCGAGCTGCGCGACCAGTGGCTGGCCGGGGATGTCAACGGCGCCTGCCGCCGCTGGCGCGAGACCCATCCCGAGCGGGTGCACTGGCTCGACACCGACAACCAGCGCTACCGCGTCGACATCGACACGCCGGAAGACCTCGAGCGCTTCGCGAAGCGCACCGGCCACATGCTGCGCTGGCCCGCCGCACTGGCGGCCGCCTGAATCCCTGTCTTTCGCTTCCCTGGACAAGACCGTGCATTGACAAATAGGTCGTATGACCCATAATTGCGCCAATGGGTCATGCGACCTATTGTTGATCGGTGTTTCCATGGGCGCCCCAGTGACGATTGCACGCACACTTTTCGAAGAAGACCATCAGATGTTCCGCGACGCAGTGCGTCGCTTCATGGAGACGGAGGTCACTCCCAACCACGCTCACTGGGAAGAGCAGGGCTATGTGGACCGCGAGATCTGGCGCAAGGCCGGCGCGGCGGGCTATCTGTGCCCCAGCCTGCCGCAGCGGTACGGCGGTGTGGGCGTCGATATCCGCTACAGCGCCATCCTGTTCGAAGAGCAGTTCCGCGCCGGCGCCACGGGCCTGGGCTTCGGCGTGCATTCAGAAATCGTCGCGCCCTACATTCATCACCATGGCAGCGAATACCTGAAGAGCACCTACCTGCCCAAGCTGGCCAGCGGCGAGATGGTGGGGGCCATCGCGATGACCGAGCCCGGCACCGGCTCGGACCTGCAAGGCATCCAGGCCACTGCCGTGCGTGACGGCGACCACTACATCCTCAACGGTTCCAAGACCTTCATCACCAATGGCTTTCATTGCGACCTGGTGGTGGTCGTGGCCAAGACCCCAACCAGCGCCCCCGGCTCCAAGGGCATCAGCCTGTTCGTGGTCGACACCACGATGGCCGGCTTCGTCAAGGGCAAGCGCCTGCACAAGATGGGCATGGACGCGCAGGACACGTCGGAGCTGTTCTTCGAAAACGTGCGTGTGCCGGCCTGCAACTTGTTGGGCGAGGAGGGCCGCGGCTTCGGCTACCTGATGCAGGAGCTGCCCTGGGAGCGCCTGCAGATCGCGATCAGCAGCGCCGCGTCGGCGCGCGCGGCGCTGGGCTGGACCCTTCAGTACGTGCGCGACCGCAAGGCCTTCGGCAAGTCGATCGCCGAGTTCCAGACCGTGGCGCACAAGCTGGCCGAGATGAAGACCGAGCTCGAGATCGCCCAGGTGTTCGTCGATCGCTGCATCGAACTGAAGGTGGCCGGCGAGCTGACGGCCGAGACGGCCTCGATGGCCAAGTGGTGGGTCACCGAGCTGCAGTTCAAGGTGATGGACCGATGCGTGCAGCTGCACGGCGGCTACGGCTACATGCGCGAATACCCGATCGCGCGCGCCTGGGCCGATGCGCGCGTGCACCGCATCTTCGGCGGCACCAACGAGATCATGAAAGAGCTGATCAGCCGCACGCTCTGAATTCACACGAAGGAAAAAAGATGGAAGCACTCGTTTACGACGCCCTGCGCACCCCGCGCGGCAAGGGCAAGAAGGATGGCTCGCTGCACGGCGTGACGCCGCTGGAACTGGCCGCTTGCGCGCTGCGCGCGGTGCGCGATCGCCACCAGCTCGACACCGCCGTGATCGACGATGTGGTCCTGGGCTGCGTGACGCCGGTGGGCGAGCAGGGCGCTTGCATCGCCCGCGCGGCGGCCCTGGCGGCCGGCTTCGATCAGCGCGTTGGCGGCGTGCAGGTGAACCGCTTCTGCGCCTCGGGCCTGGAGGCCGTCAACCAGGCCGCCGCGCAAGTGATGTCCGGCCAGGCCGACCTGACCGTGGGTGGGGGCGTGGAGAGCATGTCGCGCTTGGCCATGGGCTCGGACGGCGGTGCCTGGCCGGTCGACCCTCGTTCGGCCATTCCGACCTATTTCGTGCCGCAGGGCATTTCGGCAGATGCCATCGCGACCCAGTCGGGCTACTCGCGCCGGATGCTGGACGCTTACGCGGCCGAGAGCCACCGTCGCGCGGCGCACGCGCAGGCGCAGGGCTGGTTCGCCAGGTCGGTCGTTCCGGTGCGCGACCTCAATGGCCTGTTGATCCTGGACCGCGACGAGACCGTCCGCCCGCAAACCAGCGTGGACTCGCTGGGCGCGCTGAAGGCATCCTTCGGCGACATGGGTGAGAAATTCGGCTTCGATGCCGTGATCCGACAGCGCTATCCGGAGATGGAGAGCGTCGAACACACGCACCATGCCGGCAACAGTTCCGGCATCGTCGACGGCGCGGCCGCCGTGCTGATCGGCAACCGTGCCGTCGGCGAGCGCATCGGCCTCAAGCCCCGCGCCCGCATCCGCGCCTTCGCCACCGTGGGCTCCGAGCCGTCCATCATGCTCACCGGCCCGAGTTTCGCGGCTGAGAAGGCGCTCAAGCGCGCCGGCATGAAGGCCTCCGACATCGACCTCTGGGAACTCAATGAGGCCTTCGCCGCCGTGGTGCTGCGCTTCATGGAGGTGATGGCCGTGCCGCACGACAAGATCAATGTCAACGGCGGCGCCATCGCGATGGGCCATCCCCTGGGTGCCACCGGCGCCATGATTCTCGGCATCCTGCTCGACGAGCTTGAGCGCCGCGACCTGTCCACCGGCCTGGCCACGCTGTGCGTCGGCGCCGGCATGGGCATCGCCACCATCATCGAACGCGTCTGAACGAGGACCTCCCCACCATGATCGACTACACCCTCGACGCACAAGGCATCGCAACACTGAGCTGGGACATGCCCGGCCGCAGCCAGAACGTCATCAACGGCGAGAGCAGCGCGGCGCTGACCGAAGTGGTCAACAGGGCCGCGTCCGACGGCGCGGTCAAGGCCATCCTGATGACCTCGGCCAAGTCCGATTTCTTCGCCGGCGGCGACCTCGAATGGCTGCTGGCCGCCGACGGCGCCGAAGCGCTGTTTGGCCGCACGCGCGAGCTGCACGCCGCGCTGCGCAAGCTCGAGACCTGCGGCAAGCCCGTGGCCATGGCCCTGCCGGGCACCGCCCTGGGCGGCGGTCTGGAGATCGCGCTGGCCGGCCACTACCGCGTGGCGGCCGACAACGCGCGTGCCCGCTTCGGCCTGCCCGAAGTCACGCTGGGCCTGCTGCCGGGCGGCGGTGGCACCCAGCGTCTGCCGCGCTTGATCGGCATCCAGAACGCGTTGCCGCTGCTGCTGGAAGGCAAGAAGCTCAAGGCCGCCGAGGCGCTGAAGCTGGGCATTCTGCATGCGGTCGTGGCTGCGGGCAGCGAGATCCAGGCCGCGCGCGACTGGCTGCTGGCGCAGACCGCGCCGGTGGCCCAGCCCTGGGACACGAAAGGCTTCAAGATTCCGGGCGGCGCCGTACAGAGCCCGGCCGTGCAGCAGCTCTTCGGCGCGGCCAACGCCATGCTGCGCGCCAAGACCTTCGGCAACTACCCGGCGCCGGCCCACATCCTGTCCTGCGTCTACGAAGGTCTGATCACCGACTTCGATACCGGCACGAAGACCGAGGCGCGCTACTTCGTCGCCACCGTGCTGTCGCCCGAGGCCAAGAACATGATCCGCACGCTGTTCTACAGCATGGGCGAGGCCAACAAGCTGGCCGCGCGCCCGGCCGGCGTGCCGACCCAGAGGTACACGAAGGTCGGCATTCTCGGCGCCGGCATGATGGGCGCGGGCATTGCCTATGTGACTGCCAAGGCCGGCATCGTCGCCGTGCTGCTGGACACCAGCCAGGAGGCGGCCGAACGCGGCAAGGACTACTCGCGCAAGCTGCTGGACAAGCAGGTGGCACGCGGCCAGACGACTCGGGAAAAGGCCGAGGCCTTGCTCTGCCGCATCGTCGCCACCACCGAGTATGCGCAGTTGGACGGGGTCGAGATGGTCATCGAGGCGGTGTTCGAAGATCGCGCCATCAAGGCCGACGTGACGCGCAGGAGCGAGGCCGTGATGGGAAGTGGCGCGATCTTCGCGTCCAACACCTCGACCCTGCCGATCACCGGCCTGGCCGAATCGAGCAGCCGGCCGGCCAGCTTCATCGGCCTGCACTTCTTCTCGCCGGTCGAAAAGATGCCCCTGATCGAAGTGATCATCGGCAAGCAGACCAGCGACGAGACCCTGGCCCGCGCGCTGGACTACATCAAGGCCGTGGGCATGACGCCCATCGTCGTCAACGACTCGCGTGGCTTCTACACCAGCCGGGTGTTCTCGACCTATGTGCTCGAGGGCATGGCCATGCTGGCCGAAGGCATCAACCCCGCGCTGATCGAGAGCGCCGGCCTCCTGGCCGGCATGCCGGTGGGACCGCTGGCCCTGACCGACGAGGTGAGCGCCGAGTTGTGCGTCAAGGTCGACAAGCAAGCGCGCGCGGACCTGGGCGATGCGTATCGCGAGCCGGCCGGCATGGCCGTTGCCCGGCAGATGGTCGCGCTGGGCCGCATCGGCAAGAAAGCCGGCAGGGGCTTCCATGAGTACCCCGAAAGCGGCAAGAAGTTCTTGTGGCCGGGGCTGGCTGAATGCTTCCCGCCTGCGGCGGAGCAGCCCGGCGTGGAGGAACTGGTGCAGCGCATCGTCACCGTGCAGGCGGTGGAGACCGCGCGCTGCATGCAGGAGGGCGTGCTGACCACCGCCCGCGATGCCGATGTGGGCTCGCTGCTGGGCTGGGGCTTCCCGCCCTTTCGCGGCGGCACGATCAGCCAGATTCACACGACCGGCATCCCCGCCTTCATCGACCGGTGCGAGGCCCTTCAGGCCCGGCACGGCGAGCGCTTTGCCGTGCCGCAGCTGCTGCGCGACATGGCGGCCAAGGGCGAGAGCTTCTACCGGAGGTGAGCCCAGGCCCGCTGTCGCCGGTTGCTCCTGGGCGCATCGGCGAAGTGGGTCTGGCGCCTGGAAGCGTCAAATTCCGCCGCGTGAAGCAGCGGAAAGGGCCGTCAAAGCGGCATGGCACGTTGAATGATCTCTTTGCAATCGGTGCCGTAAGGCAGTGTTCCGTACTGATGCTGCCCCTTTGCGGCAAGGCGCGAATGGCAGAACGCATCGGCGGTGTTTCCCGTCGAGTGCCGAGTCAACAGCGCGGCCTGCAATGCCAAAGCCATCCGGTCGACGAGATGGCGGGAAGAGAATTCCATCGCGACGGGGTCCGAACGCAGGGCATGCATGTCCTTTTTCAACTCGCTCACGTAGTCGCCGAGTATTCTGCTCTGGCCGGCTGCTTCGCCCACTTCGTCGAAAAACAGTTCCAGCAAGCCCGGCGTCTTGTTGAGGGCACGCAAGACATCGAGACATTGAACATTGCCCGGGCCTTCCCAGATGGCATTGATCGGCGCCTCGCGGTAGAGGCGCGGCATCGGGGAGTCCTCCATGACGCCGCTGCCGCCAATGCACTCCATCGCCTCATAGGCGTGGTGTGGCGTGCGCTTGCAGATCCAGTATTTGCCGATGGCGGTGACCAGGCGCACGAGCCCGTCCTCGCTGGGCTGATCACGATGGTCCATGGCGCGCGCCATGCGGAACGACATCATGGTTGCCGCTTCCGATTCGAGCGCCAGGTCGGCCAGCACGTTTTGCATCAGCGGCTGGTCGACCAAGGTCTTCCCGAAGGCGGCGCGGTTCTTGCAATGAAACAGCGCCTCAGCGGCGGCTCGCCGCATGCCGGCGGATGAGCCGATCATGCAGTCGAAACGCGTCATGGCAACCATTTCGATAATGGTCGGCACGCCTCGGCCTTCGGGGCCCACGCGCCAAGCCAGGGCGCCGCGCAGCTCGATTTCAGTCGAGGCGTTGGAGCGGCCGCCCATTTTCTTCTTCAATCGCTGAATTTGAATCGGGTTCTTTTCCCCATTGGGCTTCCAGCGAGGCAGCAAAAAGCAGGTCAATCCGCCCGGGGCATGGGCCAGGACCAGGAAGGCGTCGCACATCGGTGCCGACGAGAAAAATTTGTGCCCCACCAGAACATAGGCTTCGGCGCCGGATTCCTTGCCGATCGGATAGGCCTTCGTTGTATTGGCGCGCAGATCCGTGCCGCCCTGCTTTTCAGTCATCGCCATCGAAATGGTCACGGCCTGCTTCTGGCTGTCTGTGACATTGCGCGGATCATAGGATCGGGCGAGAATTTTCGGTTCCCATAGGGCAGCCAGATCCGGCTGCAAGCGGAGCGCCGGTATGGACGCAAAGGTCGCCGTGACCGGACAGCAATGACCGACTTCCACTTCGGTCTGCATATAGTATTTGGCCGCCCGCACCACATGGGAGCCGGGTCGCGGATCAGCCCAGGGCGAAGCATGCAGGCCTTCTTCAATGGCTGTTTTCATCAGCTTGTGATAGGCCGGATGAAATTCCACCAGATCCACGCGGGCGCCGAAGCGATCGTGGCTATCGAATTCCGGCAGGTGCTTGTTGGCCAGGACACCCAGTTCCAGATAGTCCGCAGTTCCGGTGAGCGCGCCGAAGCGCTGCAGGTCGTCCACGCCCCAGGCGCCGCCCTCGCGTTTCACGGCATCCATCAGCACGCAATCGCCGGCATAGAGGTTGTAGTCCGCCAGTTCACGCGTCTGGTTCAGCACCGCGTGGGTGTTGGCGTAGAAGGGGTCGCTGGCGGGCAACAAGGCCGGATCGAATTCTTTCAGGTAGTTCATGGTAATTAATTGTTGAGTAAAAGATATGATGCCGCCTCGAAGAAACGCACGCGTGGCTTTTCTCGAGGGCCATGGCCGTTCGGCTGCAGCCAGGTTACGCAGATTTCTCTTGCTCCAGCTTTCTCAATTCTCTTCTCAGAACCTTTCCGACGGCGCTCTTGGGCAGGGTCTTGATGAATTCAACCGATCGAGGAACCTGATAGGTCGACATATTCTCCTTGCAGTACTCAATGATGTCCTCCGCCGTCACTGGCTCCATATCGCCTTCCTTGAGCACGACATAGGCTTTCACCGATTCGCCCCGGTAGTCGTCAGGTACGCCTATGACGGCGACCTCCAATACGGCCGGGTGCTTCATGACGGTTGATTCGACATCGAATGGAGATATGTTGTGGCCGGAGGCGATGATCAGATCCTTGATCCGGTCGACAAAGAAAATGAAGCCGTCCTTGTCCATATACCCGGCATCGCCGGTGCGGACCCAGCCGTCGGGCTGGAAGGTCGCCTTGGATTCCTCGGGCTTGTTCCAGTAGCCCTTCGAGGTTTGCGGGCTGCGGTACATGATTTCGCCCGTCTCCCCGATCGGAACCATGGCCCTGGTTTCCGGGTTCACGACCTTCACTTCTCCATTGGTGGGAACGCCAATGGATGCATTGCTCTTCTTGTTCTGGATGTTCACGATCGCGCCGGCGTTGCATTCGGTCATTCCCCAACCCTGGGTCAGTTCCACGCCGGTCTTTTCCTTCCACAGCCGCTGAACCTCCGCGGGGACCGGCGCCCCGGCGGCGATGCAGACGCGCAGCCGGCGCAGGTCGTGCCTGGAAAGGTCCGGGTGATTCAGCAACGCGATGAACATGGTCGGTATACCGAGCATGGTGGTGACTTCATATCGATGAAGATAATCCAGATACTTGCCGGGCTCGAACATGGGCATGAGAACGACTGTCCCGCCCTTGTAAAGCGTTGGATGCAAGAATAGATAATAGCCGCCGATGTGGAACATCGGCAGCAGATGCAAATTCACATCGTTGTGCGATATTCCAATTGGCTGGCAATGGGAAAGGTTTGCATGCGCCATGTTGAAGTGGCTCAGCATGACCCCCTTCGGTGGCCCCGAGGTGCCGGCCGTGTAGATCAACAGGGCCATATCCTCTTTCGGATCGACGGCCACTGCCGGCGGATGGGTCGGGTAATTTTCGATGCAATCCATGAAATCAATCGCATCCGGCATGATTTTCTTTTCCGGATTCATTGCGGGTGGAATCCAGCATCCCGGTTCGGAAATGTCGGCCAGGTGAACGCTGATGACGTGGCGAAGCCCGGTGCTTGCCTTCACCTTTTGGATGAGGGGATAAAATGCATCCAGAAAGACGATGGCCAGGGCGCCCGAATCGTTCAGGACATGCGCCAGTTCATCGGTCTTGAACATCAGGTTGACCGGCACCGCGATGGCGCCAATCTTGAGGATGGCGTGAAAGGCGATGACGCTCTGGGCCGAGACCGGCGTCATGACGCAGACGCGGTCTCCTTTCTTGACACCCAAATCCGCGAGTGCGGTCGCGAATTTGTCGGACATCTGGTCCATTTCCCTGTAGGAAATTTTCTTCTCACAGGAAACCAGAGCGGTCTTCGATGGGAATCGGCGGGACGATTCCCTGATGGCGTCATAGAAATTCTCCTCCGGCGTCGGCGGCATGGGTTCGACGCCCCAATTCACATCGTTCTCGACGTAGGACAGACCTTCATATAAGTTGGGGGTCGCTTTTTCCATTTTTGCCTCTATTTGTTTTATAAAAATCGAATTTGACGAGGGTGGGCTGGACCAATGGCCGCTCATTCCAGACCGGGAATCGAACGTGCCTTGCTTCTTGCGAAATCGTCGAATGGGTCATGTGACCTAGTTTGCGATCGATTGTAGGGAAATCGGGGTTGCTGTCAACATGAGCCACAATCCTCCGTTCGGCAATTTTTAAAAAAAGCGTAAGGGCATGAGCGCAGACACAGAACCCAAGCTCCGCAGCAAGCGGTCGGAAACCACCGGCAAAGGCCACGAACGCGCCCGCAGCATTCTTGCGGCGGCCCGCACCGTCTTTGCGAGCGAGGGCTACTCGGGTCTGGCGATGCGCAACATCGCCGCGCAGGTCGACGTCAGTCTGTCCACCGTCCAGCACTACTTCCCGAGCAAGGACGCGTTGCTCGAAGCGTTGTTGCTGCAAACCCTGCAGGAATACCAGGCCTTCGTCGACCGGCAGGTGGGGTCGGGGCTCGACGACTCGGGACTCGCCAAGTTCGAGGCCGTGATCGATCACTTCCTCGATGAGCTCAGCACGACAGAATCGAACAGCGTGCTGTGCGAGGTGTTTGCGCTCGCCAACCGAAACGCCTTCGCGGCGGAGGTGCTCGACAAGATCGTGACGCGCGCGCGCAAGGTGTTCCGCAACCTCATCCGCTCTCTGGCACCCCAGCTCCCGCCGGCTCAAGCCGAACTCCGGGGCGCGCTGATCGTGGCGCAGATACAGGGCCTGATGCTCTATCTCGCCCACTCTCGCCCGAAGCACCAGGAGCTCGCCGGACTGAAGCAAGCGGCCCTTGGCGCGATTGTCCGCTTGGCGACGGCGCCCTGAGGCGGGGGGCGGCTGCGGCCGTTGCGCCGCTGCTGGGGTGTCCGGGCCCCTTGTCCCTTGTTCTACTTCTCGGGCTTGGGGCTATTGCTGTTCGACATTCGCCTTGACCGCGATGCGCTTCCACAGCTGGATCTCGCTCGCCTGGAAGGCGCGCATCTCGTCCGGACCGCCCTGCATGACCTCGGCGCCGATGCGCTCGTAGAACTCGCGCGTCTCGGGCATCGTCTCGATCTTCGTGAGCAGCGCCGCCAGCCTGTCCGTTTCGGCCTTCGGCGTCCTGGCCGAGACCATCGCGCCGACCCAGGTGTAGGCCGCGAAGCCCGGCAGGCCTGCCTCGCCGGCCGTGGGCACCGAGGGCAGCGCGGGTATGCGCTTGTCGGCGGCCACGGCGAGCGCATGCAGCTTGCCCGACTTGGTGAGCTCCTGCACGCTGGTGATCTCGGCGAAGGCCATGTCGACCGTGCCCGCCACGACCGCGATCACCGCCTCGCCCGCACCCTTGAACGGGACGTGGCTGGTCTGCACCCTGGCGGCGTCGTTGAAGAGCTCGGACATCAGTTGGTAGCCCGCCGAACCCGCGCCGTAGTTGAGCGCGCCCGGCTTGGCCTTCGCGCCGGCGATCAGTTCGGGCAGCGTCTTGTATGCCGAGTTGCCGGGCACCACGATCAGCGCCGGCGCGCGCATCATCATCGTGAGCGGCGCGAGGTCGGCGACGGGGTCGTAAGGCAGCGACTTGAACAGCGCCGCGTTGACCGCCAGCGTCGAGTTGCTGCCGACGAAGACGGTGTAGCCGTCGGCCGGAGCACCGAGCACGGCCTTCACCGCGATGAAGCCGTTGGCGCCGGGCTTGTTCTCGACCACCACCGGCTGGCCGGTAAGCTCGCCGAGCTTGCGGCCGAAGTAGCGCGCCGAGGTGTCGGTGCCGCTGCCCGGCGGGAACGGCACGACGAACTTGATGGGCTTCGACGGGAAGTCCTGGGCGGCCGCATGGTCCGCGCCGAGCACCAGGCCCAGCGCCAGCAGCGGCGCCATGAAGAGAGGACGGGCGGTCATGTGCTTCACCTTCAGTCGAGCGTCACGCCCGTGGCCTTGACGACACCGGCCCAGCGGACCAGTTCCTTCTTCACATAGGCGCCGTATTCCTGGGGCGTGGAGCCCAGCGGCTCGGCGCCCTGCAGCGCCAGGCGCTCGCGCACGTCGGGCGACTTGAGCGCCTTGACGATCTCTGCGTTCAGCCGCTCCACCACGGCCGGCGGCGTGCCGGCGGGCACCATCACGCCCTGCCAGGCGCCCACTTCGAAGCCCGGCATGCCGGACTCCGCGAGCGTGGGCACATCGGGAAACAGCGACATGCGCCTGGCCGTGGTCACCGCCAGCATCTTCAGCCGCTTGTCGCGCACGAAGCCCATCACCGAATTGACGGTGTCGGTCATGAACTGGATCTGGTTGCCGACCAGGTCGACGTCGGCCGGCGCGCTGCCCTTGTACGGCACGTGCGTGGCATCGATGCCGTTGGCCTGCACGAACTGGAACGCGCCCAGGTGCGTGACGTTGCCGTTGCCCGCGGAGCCGTACGAGAGCTTGCCCGGATGCGCCTTGGCGTAGGCCACGAACTCCTTGACGTTGTTGGCCGGGACCGACGGGTGCGCGACCAGCGCGAGCGGCACCACGGCCACCAGCGCGACCGGTGCGAAATCCTTCTGCACGTCGTACGACACGCTCTTGTAGAGCGCGGGGCTCAGCGTGATGGACGAGGTGTTGTAGAGGAGGGTGTAGCCGTCGGCCGGTGCCTTGGCGACCATCTGCGCGCCGATGTTCCCGTTGGCGCCGCCGCGGTTGTCGACCAGGATGTTCTGGCCCAGCTGCTCGCCGAGCTTCTGCGCGAGCACCCGCGCGACCAGGTCGGTGGGCCCGCCGGGCGGGAAGGGCACGACCATCGTGATCGGCTTGGTCGGGTAGGCCGCCGGGGTTTGCGCGAAGGCACACGGGCCAGCGAGCGCGAGCAGTGCGGCGCTCGCGGCCAGGGTGGCTGCGCGCCGCGTCGCTAGGCGATGAAAGAGGATTGACATGTCTTTGGGTCTCCGATGATGTTCTTGAAGCTCACGGGTCCGCCACGCTGCGCGTGCCCCGCGCCGTATGAAACCGGCGCAGCCAAGCCCAGGGATACCGCGGATCTGGCTTTGCCAGGCCGCTGGTATCGCCCCCTGGGGGGAGGCGCCGCCAGGCGCATCGGGGGGATTTCCATCTCAGCGGCCTGCGAGAAGGCGGCGCGCGTCGTAGTGCATGACGCACCGGCCATGCTGGTTGAAGACCTCGATGCGCGAATCGACGATGGCGCGGCCGCCCTTCGACGTCGGCCGGATGCCGGTGACTTCGATCGCCGCCTCGATGCTGTCGCCGACGAGCACCGGGGCATGGATCTTCTGCACCAGCTCGAGCATCGCGAGCCCCGTGCCCTGGATCATGGTCTGCAGGATGAAGCCTTCGATCAGCGTGTAGGTCAGGGCGGCCGGCACCGGCCGGCCCGCGATGGCGCTGCCTTCGTAGTCGGCATCGATGAAGATCGCCTCGAGCATGCCGGTCACGCCGATGAAGTTGACCAGGTCGGTCTCGGTGACGGTGCGGCGGAAGGTGCGCAGGCGCTGGCCGACCGCGAGGTCCTGCCAGACGAAGCCCTGGCCCAGGCGGGGCAGGGCGGCGTGCTCGGGCGAGCGGTCGGGGGGGGCGTTCATCTCTGGTTCTCCGTGGGCGTGGTGGTGGGTACGGGGGCCGTGGCGCCCGCCGCGCCGTCGGCAATCAACGCGTCGATCCGGGAAGGCGACAGGCCCGCGGCTGCGAGGCTCTGGCGCGTGTGCTCGCCAAGACGCGGCGGCATGCCGACCGCGGGGCGCTGGCCGTCGAACTTCACGGGCACGCCGGGAAAGCGCATCGATCCCATGTGCGTGTCTTCCAGTTCGGTGAAGAAGCCGGTCGCCGTCAGATGCGGGTCGTCGGGCAACTCGTCGAGATGGCGGATCGGTGCGGCCGGGATCTCCAGCCGCTCGCAGGTGGCGAGCCAGTGCGCGGTGGTGCCGCGGGCGACGAATCCACCCGCCAGTGCCAGCAGTTCGCCGATGTGGCGCGTGCGCGCCGCCATGTCGGCGAAGCGCGGGTCCGCAGCCAGGCCGGGCTCGCCGACTTCGGCGAAGAAGCGCTGCCAGTGCTGGCTGGTGTACGGCATCATGCAGATGTGCCCGTCGGCCGTGCGCCACGGGCGCCGCCACGGCGTGAGCACGCGCGGATAGCCGGCGGGGCCGAGCGGCGGCTCGAAGTGCCGGCCATACATGTGCTCGACGAGGTTGAAGGCCACCATGGTCTCGAACATCGGAATCTCCACGAACGCGCCGCGCCCCGTGCGCTCGCGCCGGAACAGCGCCGCCAGGATGGCTTGCGCGCCGACCAGTGCGCAGGTCTTGTCGGCGGCGATGGTGGGCAGGTAGCGCGCCTCGCCGCCCTGCTGCGCCATCAAGGCCGCCAGGCCCGACATGCCCTGGATCACGTCGTCGTAGGCCGGCCGCCCCGCATAAGGGCCGCCCTGCGCGAAGCCGTGCAGGCCGGCATAGACCAGGCGCGGAAAGCGGGCCATGAGCGCCTCGGGATCGATGCCCAGCGGGGCCAGCTTCTGCGGCCGCATGCTGTGCATGAACACGTCGGCGTCGGCGAGCAGCGCCATCAGCGCCTCGCGGGCCGCCGGGCGCTTGAGGTCGAGCACCACGCTCTTCTTGCTGCGGTTGCTGCCGAGGAACATCGCCGACATGCCGGCCTCGGTGGCCGGACCGGTGTGGCGGGTCGAATCGCCCTCGGGCGGCTCGATCTTGATCACCTCGGCACCGTAGTCGGCCAACGCCTGGCTCGCCAGCGGACCGAACACCACGCTCGAGAGGTCGAGCACCTTCACGCCTTGCAGGGGCAGCATCGTCTGTTTGTCTCCTGGGCGCATTCTGCGAAGCGGATTCGTTGCCGTCCAATATCAAATTACTGCTCTGTGATACCTTTCAGAGATCATGGATGCACGCCAGCTTCGTCACTTCATCGCCCTGGCCGAGACGCTCAACTTCCACCGCGCGGCCGAGCGGCTGCACATGGCTCAGCCGCCGCTGTCGGCGTCGATACGGCGGCTGGAGGAGCAGGTGGGCGTGCCGCTGTTCGTGCGCAACCGGCGCGGCACCGAGTTGACACCGGCCGGCGCGGCCGCGCTGGAGAATGCGCGCCGCGCGGTGTTCCACACCGAGCAGTTCGCGCTCGCGGCGCAGGCCGCCTCACGCGGCGAGGCGGGCATCCTGCGCGTGGGCTTCGTGGGCTCGGCCACTTATGCACTGATGCCGCGCCTGCTGCCGCGCTTCAGGCAGCGCTATCCGGGCGTGCAGCTGCAACTGGCCGAGTCGACCACGGCGCGCATCGTCGGGATGGTGGAGAGCGGCGATGTCGATGTGGGGCTGGTGCGCTTCCCCATCGGCCGCGCCTGCAAGGCGCGCATCTTTCCGGCCGAGCGCGATGTGTTCATGGCGGCGCTGTCGGTCGATCATCCGCTGGCGCGGCGGCGTCGGCTCACGCTGGCGGACCTCGCGCCGGAGACCTTCGTGATGTACGGCGCGATGGAAGTGCCCGGCCTGCATGCCGCGGCGCTGCTGGCCTGCCAGCAGGCCGGCTTCATGCCGAACGTGCAGCAGGAGGCGGTTCAGGTGCAGACGCTGATCAGCCTGGTGGAAAGCGGCCTGGGCGTGGCGCTGGTGCCCTCGGTCGCAGCGCGGCACGCGACGCGCAGGATCGTCTTCAAGCCGCTCACGGGGCCGGGCGCGCAGACGGCGATCGGGATCGCCCTGGCGCTGCCGCCGGGCGGCCAGACCTCCGCGGCGCAGCGCTTCCTGGAGAGCGTGCTGGAGTTGCCGGGCGAGTAGCGGCTGCCTCCATGGCGCAGGCGGCGCGCCACGGCGACTGCGGCGAGCTCAGGCGTAGTCGAGCGGCAAGGCCGTCGTGTACTTGATCTGCTCCATGGCAAAGCTCGAACTCACGTCGGACAACTCGATCTCGCGGATCAACCGCTTGTAGACCGCGTCGTAGGCCGCGATGTCCGGCACCACCACCCGCAGCAGGTAGTCGGTGTCGCCGCTCATCCGGTAGAACTCGACGATCTGCGGGATGGCCGCCACCACGCTGCTGAAGCGCTTGAACCACTTGTCGTTGTGCTGGCTGGTGCGAATGGCGACGAACACCGTCACGCCCACGTTGAGCTTGCCGGGATCGAGCAGCGCCACGCGCTGACGGATATAGCCCTCGCGCTCGAGCCGCTGGATGCGCCGCCAGCAGGGCGTCGCCGACAGGCCCACCTGTTCGCTGATGCCCTGCAGCGAGGCGCTCGCGTCGTCTTGCAGCACTTCCAGGATGGCCTTGTCGATCTTGTCCATCGAAGTATTCCAATCCAAATTTCTGCGGTGGGTGAGTAATATTTTGCTCGCATCCGGATCGCGCACAATGGGCACTCGGGGCTTGGTTGGAATAATTTTCCAGGCTATATGAATATAGCGCAAAGTTATATTTGCGAATCGCCCATCATCCGCTCATAACTTACTACTTGGCATAGACATTGCCTTTGCAAGGTGTCGCTTTTCTTTTCTGCTGAGAACCGAATGACCTGCTCACTGATCACTGATCTCCCGCCGAACCGGGCCGAGCTCGCCAAGGCGGCTCACATCGGCATCGACTGATCGCCCGGATACGATATTTATCCAATGACCATCCCTTCTCTTTCCCATTCCCAGGCCGCACCCGGCGGACTGGCCGCGCTCGAGCAGCGCCTGGCCCAGGATCTCGAATGCCTGGGCTGGCCGGCACGCGACTGGATGCCGCAGCAAGCGGCCGAAGATGGCCTGTCCGTGCTCGACGTCGCCATCATCGGCGCGGGCCAGGCCGGCCTGGCCGCGGCGGCTGCGCTGGCCCAGCAGGGCATCCACGCGGTGGTCTTCGACCGCGCGCCGCGCGACTTCGAAGGCCCCTGGGCGAGTACCGCGCGCATGGAGACGCTGCGCTCGCCCAAGGAACTCACCGGTCCGGCGCTCGGCCTGCCGGCACTGACCTTCCGTGCCTGGTTCGAGGCGCAGTTCGGTGCCGACGCCTGGACCCGGCTCGACAAGATTCCGCGCCTGCAGTGGATGGACTACCTGCGCTGGTACCGCCGCGTGATGTCGGTCGACGTGCGCAACGACACCGCCATCACCGCCATCGCACCGCGTGCCGACGGCAAGGTGCTGCTTGACCTGCAGACGCCGGGCGGCGCATCGCGCACGCTGGCGCGCCGCGTGGTGCTGGCCACCGGCCGCGACGGGCTCGGCGGCCCTGCCATTCCGGCCTTTGTGCGGGCGCTCGACCGCACGCGCTGGGCACATTCCTCCGACGTGATGGACTACGGTCGCCTCGAAGGACTGCGCGTGGGCGTGATCGGCGCCGGCTCCTCGGCCATGGACAGCGCGGCGACGGCACTGGAAGCGGGCGCAAAGAGCGTCGACCTGCTGATCCGCCGCGACGACCTGCCGCGCATCAACAAGTCCAAGGGCGCCGGCGTGCCGGGCCTGACGCACGGGCACTTCGACCTGCCCGACGAACTGAAATGGCGCCTGCGCCACTACATCAACGTATCGAACGTGCCGCCGCCGCACGGCAGCACGCTGCGCGTGTCGCGTCATCCGAACGCGCGCTTCAACTTCGGCTGCCCGATCCTGTCGGTCGAGCCGGACGGCCAGGCCCTGCGCGCGAGCACGCCCAGGGGCGAGTTCGTCTTCGACTTCCTGATCGTGTCGACCGGCTTTCGCATCGACTGGAGCGTGCGCCCCGAGTACGCGGCCATCGCGCCGCACGTGCGTGCCTGGAAGGACCGCTTCACCCACGCGCCCGGCCAGGACGACCCGGAACTGGCCGACTCGCCCGACCTCGGGCCGATCTTCGAACTGCAGGAGAAGACCACGGGCGCCTGCCCCGGCCTGGACCGCATCCATTGCTTCTGCTACCCGGCGGTACTCTCGCACGGCGCCGTGTCCGGCGATATCCCGGCCATCAGCGACGGCGCACGACGGCTGGCGAACGGCATCGCGAGCCTGTTCTACCGTGAGGACTTCGAGCACCACTTCGCGCGGCTCGAGGCCTACGACGATCCGGAACTCCTCGGCGACGAGTGGGTGGCCGCCTGAGCGCGCGCTTTTCTCATTTTCGACGTTTCAACCCTCCAGGACCCCACATGACAATTTCTTCCCCCGTCGACGTGATCGACCACGCCGTGCCGCTCGCGGCATCGCAGACGACGCACGCCGTGCGCCACCAACGCACCAAGGTGGTGGCCGCCACGCAGGCGAGCTACGAAGGCATGTTCACGCCCGAGGTCGAAGGCATCTCGGTCGTCGAGCGGCTGCTCACCGCCTTTCACGCCTGCCGCCTGTCGAAGTCGACCAGCCTGAGCGCGCACTACCGCGAACGCCTGCTCGCCGAGAAGGCCGACCCCGCGCTGATCGACGCCGTCGGTGCCGGCCGCACCGCCGCGCTCGGCGATTCGCGCATCGAAACCATCCTCGGCTTCACCACCAAGCTGATCGAGCGCCCGATCGAGGGCGACCGCGATGCGGTGCAGGCGCTGGTCCGCGCCGGCCTGAGCACGCCGGCCATCGTCGCGCTGGCGCAGCTCGTCGCCTTTCTCTCCTATCAGGTGCGCGTCGTGGCAGGCCTGCAGGCGATGGCCGCCGCGGAGGGCGCGAAATGAGCGGCGTCATCCAGATCAACGGCTTCACCAACGAGGTGCTCGATTGGGCCTCCTGGCTCGACACCGTGCAGCTCGAAAGCGCCACGCCCGAGCAGATCGCCGCGCTCGACGAGATGAGCCCGACGGCCAAGCAGTCGGCCTACTTCCTGCTGCTGGCGCACCAGCCGGAAATCCTGCTGCAGCGCTCCATCGCCTTCAACGCGATCATGTTCGCGCCCGGCGGCATGCCGCGCGCAGAGCGCGAACTCGGCGCCACGGTGGAATCGCGCATCAACGGCTGCGTGTACTGCACCTCGGTCCATGCGCAGCGCTTCGAGCAACTGGCCAAGCGCCGTGACGTGATCGAGCAGGTCTTCGAGGACCCGGCCACCGCCGGCACCAGCGCGCGCGAGAAGGCCATCGTCCAGTTCTCGGCCGAACTCACGCTGCGGCCCGACGCGCTGTCCGCCGAGCATGTGCAGGCGCTCAAGGCCGTGGGCCTGAGCGACCTGGAAGTGCTCGACCTGGTCCATTCGGTGGCGCTCTTCGCCTGGGCCAACCGCCTGATGCTGAACCTCGGCGAGCCGATCTTTCCTGCGCCGGCCGAAGCGGCACCCGCATGACGCGCCGCAGCCCCAGCGCTTTCCCCTGTCTCGTCTCCCGTTCTTCCTCTTTCCAGGAGCTTCCATGAAATCCATCCTCCGCACGGCGGCGCCCGCCCTGCTGGCCGCCGGCCTCGCGCTGGCGGCGTCGGCCGCTTTCGCGCAGAACAAGATCGTGATCGGCTACCAGCTGCCGCTGTCGGGTGACAACTCGCAGTACGGCACGCTGTTCAAGAACTCGGCCAATCTCGCGCTGGGAGACTTCAACAAGGCCGGCAAGCTCAAGGGCAGCACGGTCGAGATCCGCTTCGAGGACAGCAAGAGCGACGCCAAGGAAGGCGTGAACATCGCGAAGAAATTCGCCGACGACCCGGCCATCGTGGGCGTGCTGGGCGACTTCAACTCCACCGTGTCGATGGCCGCCGGCCAGGTCTATGCGCAGCAGAAGCTGCCGCAGCTGTCGCAGACCGCGTCGCATCCCGACTTCCTGAAGATCAGCGACTGGCAGTTTCGCAACATCACGACGATGGACATCGAGTCGCCCTTCATCGCCAAGTGGCTGGCCGAGAACGGCCTGAAGAAGTACGCGGTCGTCGCGATCCAGAACGACTGGGGCCTGAGCGCCGTGAAGGCCTTCACCGAAGCCGCGAAGGCCGCGGGCACGCAGATCACGAGCACCGAGTTCTTCAACCCGGGCAACCGCGACTTCCGCTCGATCATCACCAAGCAGAGCCGCGACAAGCCCGATGCAATCGTGATGTTCATGTTCTACGAGGAAGGTGCCTCGTTCCTGCAGCAGCGCACGCAGCTCGGCGTCAAGACGCCGACCTACGGCGCCTCGTCGATGTACGCGCCCAAGCTCATCGAGCTGGCCGGCCCGAGCGCGGACGGCGTGAAGTTCCCGACCACCTTCGTGGCGAGCAACCCGGCGCCGAAGGTCAAGGCCTTCGTCGACGACTACAAGAAGCACTACAGCGCCGAGCCCAGCATGTTCGCGGCGCAGGCCTTCGACGCCACCAACATCATGCTCGATGCCATCGTTGCGGCAGGCCCGAACCCGACGCGCCAGAAGGTGCGCGACGCGCTCGCCGCCACCAAGGGCTTCCCGGGCGTCACCGGCGACACCACCTTCGACCCGAAGACGCGCGAACCGTCCAAGGGCCTGACCCGCATGGAAGTCCGCTCGGGCGCCTTCACCGTCGTCGCCCAGTAGAGCCATCGGCCGCAGGAGGAGGGCGGGGCGGTTCCCGCGCCTCGCACGTCAAGGAAGAATATGTTCGATGCAATCTTGGTGCAGCAGCTCGCGAACGGGCTGAGCCTCGGGCTCGTCTACGCACTGATGGCGATCGGCTTCACGCTGATCTTCGGTGTGCTCAACGTCGTCAACTTCGCCCACGGCGAGATCTACATGCTCGGCGCCTACGCCGGCCTGCTGTTCATCACGAGCACGGCGCCGCCGCTGTTCGCGGTGCTGCTGTTCGTGCTGGCCGTGGGCGCGGCGCTGGGCTTCAGCCTGGAGCGCATCGCCTTCCGGCCGTTCCGCCGCTTCCGGGACGAAGCCTCGCTGAAGTCGAAGGCGATCCGCGAGGCGACGCTGCTGTCGTCGCTGGCGCTGTCGATCGTCATCCGCGAGCTGGTCGAGAAGTTCTTCGGGGCGAGCATGCAGACGATTCCGCAGGCGTATCTGCTGATGACGCCGATCGAGATCGGCCCGATCTCCTTCTCCAGCGGCCAGTTCGTGATCTTCGGCCTGTCGATCGTCATGCTGGCGGGCCTGTACTTCCTGCTGTTCCGCACGCGCATCGGGCTGTCGATCCGCGCCGTGGCCAACAATCCGATGGGCGCGATGTACGTCGGCCTGAACACCGAGCGCACCATCGTCGCGACCTTCGTCATCGGCTCGATGATGGGCGCCGTGGCCGGCCTCGTGGTCGGCCTGTACCAGGGCTCGATCTTTCCGTCGATGGGCTTCACGCCGGGCGTGAAGGCCTTCGTCGCGATGGTGATGGGCGGGCTCAGCTCGATCGGCGGCGCGGTCGTCTGCGCGCTGATCCTCGGCATGGCCGAGGCGCTGACCACCACCTTCTTCGCGCAGGGCTGGGGCGACATGGTCGCCTACCTGTTCTTGCTGATCACGCTGGTGTTCTTCCCGACCGGCCTGTTCGGCGGCGGGCGCGAGCGCGCCTGAGCACCGGCACACTCATTCTCTCCATGAAATCTTCCCGAACCCTCACGCTCGCGCTGCTGGCGGTGCTGATGCTGGCGGTGCCGGCGCTCGGCCTGCTGGTCGGCGGCGGCTACATCTTCCGCATCGCGACCACCATCTGCGTGTTCTCGATCCTGACGCTCAGCGCCAACCTCATCACGGGCACCACCGGGCTGCTGTCGCTCGGCCATGCGGCCTTCTATGGCATCGGCGCGTACACCGCGGCGCTGCTGGGGACGGTGCTGCACTGGCCGGTCTGGCTGACGCTGCCGGTGGCCGGCATCGTCACGGCCTGCGCGGGCATCCTGCTGGCGCTGCCGACGATGCGGCTGGTCGGCATCTACTTCGCGGTCGCCACGCTGGGCGTCGGCGAGATCATCCACGTCACGCTGCTCAACTGGGTCGGCTTCACCCGCGGGCCGATGGGCATCAGCGGCATCCCGCCGCTGCACCTGCCGGGCCTGCCGGCCAACAGCGACATGGCGGCCTATCTGGTCACGGCGCTGTGCCTGGCGGCCACCGTGGCCGTCGTGCACCGGCTCTCGCATTCGTACTTCGGCAATGCGCTGCGCGCCGTGCGCGAAGACGACCAGTGCGCCGAGGCCATGGGCCTGAACGTCGTGCGGCTGAAGGTCCAGGTGTTCGGCTTCTCCTGCTTCTTCGCCGGCGTGGCCGGTGCGCTGTGGGCGCACAGCACCGGCTACGTGTCGCCGGCCGACTTCCGCTTTTCCGAGTCGATCCTGATCATCTCGATGATCGTGGTCGGCGGCCTCGGCAGCGTGCCCGGCGCCATCATCGGTGCGGTGCTGCTGATCGGCCTGCCCGAGCTGATGCGCCCGATCGGCGACTTCCGCATGATCGTCGTCGGCCTGGTGATGTTCCTGTCGATCATGTTCCGGCCCAAGGGCCTCTTCGGCGAGGTCTCGGCCATCGAACTGGTGCGCAAGCGCTTCGGCGCGGCCTGGCGCGCCAACGGGCAGCTGGGCTGGCGCTGAGCGGGAGCCAAGGCAAACGACATGACCCATCTTCTCGACATCGACAACGTCTCGCGGCACTACGGCGGCCTGACCGCCGTGGGCGAGTTCAGCGGCCACATCGCCAGGGGCGAACGCGTCGGCCTGATCGGCCCCAACGGCGCGGGCAAGACCACGCTGTTCGACCTGATCACCAGCTACACGCGCCTGTCTTCCGGCGACGTGCGCTTCGAAGGGCGCTCGATCTCTGCGCGCAAGCCGCACGAGGTGGCGCGCCTGGGCATCGCGCGCACCTTCCAGAACCTGCGCATCCTGCCGAACGTGACGGTGTTCGACAACGTGTCGATCGGCGCGCTCGGCCACGTGGGCCACAGCCCGTGGAACAGCCTGTTTGCGCGGCGCGCCATTTCCGAGCGCATCAGCCGCCTCACCATGCAGGCGCTCGAGCGCACCGGCCTCGAGTCGCTGGCCGGCGAACTGGCCGCCAATCTGTCCTACGGCAAGCGCAAGTACCTCGAGATCGCGCGGGCGCTCGCGCTGCAGCCGACGCTGCTGATCCTCGACGAACCCGCGGCCGGCCTGAACGACACCGAGACCGCCGAGCTCGCCAGCTTCGTGCGGGCCCTGTCGGCCGAAGGCATGACGATTCTGCTGGTCGAGCACGACATGGGCTTCGTCATGAACCTGTGCGAGCGCGTGATGGTGATGGCATCGGGCCAGAAGATCGCCGACGGCCCGCCCGGCGTGATCTCGCAAGACCCGAAGGTGCTCGACGCCTACCTTGGCAGCGACGTCGAGGAAGACGCGCCGGCCGCCGTGACGGCCGCCGTGCCATTGGGAGAACCCGCATGAACGAAGCGCTGCTGCGCGTCAGCAATCTCGGGGTCCGCATCGGACAGCAGACCATCCTGCACGACGTGTCGATCGAAGTGCCGACAAGCGGCATCGTCAGCGTGCTCGGCAGCAACGGCGTCGGCAAGACCACGCTGATGCGCGCGCTCTCGGGCGTCTACAAGGTCACGTCGGGCCAGGTGATGTTCGAAGGCCGGGACATCACGAACCGGCCGCCGCACGAGGTGGTGGCCGGCGGCCTGGCCCAGGCGCCCGAAGGCCGGCAGATCTTCTCGGCCATGACCGTGCTCGAGAACCTGAAGCTCGGTGCCGGCAAGCGCCCCGCGTCGGAGTTCGCGCACGACCTCGAGCGCATGCTCACGCGCTTTCCGCGCCTGAAGGAGCGCATCGCGCAGAAAGCCGGCTCGATGTCCGGCGGCGAGCAGCAGATGCTGTGCATCGCCCGCGCGCTCATGAGCCGGCCGCGGTTGCTGCTGATGGACGAGCCATCGATGGGCCTGGCGCCGATCGTCGTGCGGCAGGTGTTCGAGCTGGTGCGCGACATCCGCGCCGAAGGCACGGCGGTGCTGCTGGTCGAACAGAACGCGCGCGCCGCACTTCGTGTCGCCGACCACGCCTATGTGATGGACAGCGGCCGCATCGTGCTGAGTGGCGATGCGGCTACCATGGCGACGGACGCGCGCGTCAGCGCGGCCTATCTGGGTGGCCACGCGGGTTGACCTTCCTGCCCCGGGCCATCGGATTCGAGAAGCTCTGAAAGACCCGCCATGCCAGATCCACTCTTCCCGCATGCAGCCGTCGCCATCGACGCCCAAGGCGTGGCCACCGTCACGATCCGCGAAGCGAAGTCGCTGAACATCCTGAGCACGCCGGTCATCACCGACCTGACCCAGGCGCTGCGCCAACTCGCGGCCGATCCGAAGGTGCGGGCGGTCGTCTTTCGCGGCACCGGCGACAAGGCCTTCGTCGCCGGCGCCGACATCAAGGAGATGGGCGGGCTGGACGTCGTGTCGGCCAAGGGGTTCATCGACCGGCTGAGGCAGCTTTGCGAAGCGGTGCGGCAGTTTCCGGCACCGGTCATCGCCCGGATTCCGGGCTGGGCCCTCGGCGGCGGCCTGGAGCTCGCGCTCGCCTGCGACCTCCGGATCGCCTCCAGCCAGGCCCATTTCGGCATGCCGGAGGTGAAGGTCGGCATTCCCTCGATCATCCATGCCGCGCTGCTGCCCAGGCTGATCGGAAACGCCCGCGCCAGCTGGCTCTTGCTGACCGGCGAGAACATCGACGCGGCACGCGCCCTGTCCTGGGGGCTGGTCGATGCCGTGGTCGCGCCCGAGGATCTCGACGAAGAGGTGGCCCGGACGGCGCGTCAGTTCGCCTCCTACGGGCCCGCGGTGATGCGCCAGCAGAAGCGCCTGCTGCGCGAGTGGCAGCAAGAGCCGCTGGAAACGTCGATCAGCCACGGTGTGGACGAGTTCGCCAGCGCGTTCGCGACCGGGGAGCCGCAGCGCTACATGCGGGCCTTCGTCGACAAGCGCTCATCGCCTTGAGCCACGCCATCGTTCCGTAGAATGCCTGCAAGGGATGGGTCTTCAGCCACGCAACGACGTCCGCAGGCCGGCCGGGTGATCGGCCGGCACGGCGAATGCGAAGGGTAGGCATGCGTGGCGATCTGCAAGATAGGGGCACAGTCATGCACCGGGTCGTATGGACATCCTTGAACATCGTCGGCGCCGGCACGGGCACGACGATGGGCAATGGCGCGGGCCCGCATGCCATCCGCTGCTGAACCCGCCACCCCCTCCGATGCCGGGAGGGACCAGGTCTCCATGCATGACCTGCTGCGTTTCGAGCGCCTGCTGTCGGATCTCTCGAGGAGCTTCGTCGGGCTGCCGCCGCAAGGCATCGATGCGGCGATCCAGGACGCACTGGCGCGCATCGTGTCCGCGCTGGGGATCGACCGCTCCACCCTCAGCCGGGTGTCTTCGCTGAGCGGCCGGATCGAGGTCACCCATTCATTCGCGGTCGACGGCGTCGAACCGGTGCCCCATGCCCTGTCGGCACGCGAGACGACCCCCTGGGTCCTGGCGATGGCGCTGGCCAACAAGCCGATCGTGTTCACGCGCCTCGACGACCTGCCGCCGGAAGCGGCACTCGACCGGGAGACCTATCGCAGCATCGGCCTCAAGTCGCACGTCACCATGCCGATCGTGGTCGGCGGGCAATTGCACGGCGGGCTGAGCTTCGGCTGCGTGCGCGAGGAGCGGGTCTGGCCGGAGGCCCTGCTGACCCGGATGCGGCTGCTGGCGGAGGTGTTCGGCAGCGCATTGGCGCGCAAGCGGGCGCAGGAGGAACTCGACAACGCGATCGGCTTCGAGCGGCTCGCGAGCGGCATCCTGACTTCCCTGGTGCTGGCGGAGCCCGGCGAGGAGAACCTTGCGATCGGCATCGGCCTGCGGCAGATCGGCCAGTTCATGGGCGCCGAGCAGGTCGCGCTCTGGCAGCGCGTCGCCGGCGAGGCCCGATTCGGCGGCACGCAGCAATGGCATGCGGAAGGCTTCGCGCCTCCGCTGGGCCTGGGGGACACGCCCGTGCTTGCCTGGGTGGGCGACAGGGTCGCCGCGGGCTGCATCGTGCGGCTGGGCCGGATCGCCGATCTGCCGCGGGAGGCGGAGGCCGACAGGGCGGCACTGGCGGCCACCGGCGTCTGCTCCCTGCTGGTGGTTCCGATTTCGGTCTCCGGCAGGGTCTCCGGCGCCCTCTCGATCGCGAGCATGCAGCGCCCGAACGAATGGCCCGACGCGCTGACGCCGGGCGTCAGCCTGCTCGCCGAAGTCTTCGGCAGCCTGCAGGCGCGCGAGGCCGCCGAGCGCCGCAAGCTCGCCGCGGAGGTCGAGGCGGCGCATTGGCGCGAGCGCCTCGCCCACCTGGTGCGCGTTCACACAGCGGGCGAAATGTCCGTGGCGCTGGCTCACGAGATCACGCAGCCGCTCGGTGCGATCGAGAACTACGCGCTGGCCGCACGCCGCCGTGCGTCCGAGCCGGCGCCCGACCTGGCTCGGGTGATGGACCTGCTGGACAAGGTCGTCGGCCAGGCGACGCGCGCCGGCGACGTGGTGACGCGCATGCGCAGCATGGCGCAGCGGCACGAGCTGGACCCCAAGCCGATCGACATCGAGCAGGCGATCGCCGAATGCATCGGCATGGTGAAGATGGACTGCGAGCTGCGCGACATTCGCATCCGGTCGGCGGCGGCGAACGGATTGCCGGTGGTGGTGGTCGACGAGATCCATCTGCAGCAGGTGGTGCTGAACCTGCTTCGCAATGCGATGGAGGCGATCGCGCTTCCAGGTTCCGGCAGCGCGAGGGAAATCGGCATCGTCATCGCGCCGAACGAGCGCGGCGAGGTCCAGGTGGAGGTCGGGGACAGCGGCGCCGGCATCGCCGAAGGCGACCTGGAGCGGGTCTTCGAGTCCTTCTATTCGACCAAGTCCAGCGGCCTGGGCGTCGGCCTGGCGATCTGCCGCAAGCTGATCGAGGCGCACGGCGGCACGCTGTGGGCCTCGCACAATCCCGGCGGCGGAGCCTTGTTCCGCTTCACCCTTCCCATCACCCCACCCGCAGACTGACGCCATGACCGAACCCACCGTATTCATCATCGACGACGACGAAGGCTATCGCGATTCGGTCCAGGAGCTCGTGAGTTCGGTCGGCCTGCCGACCGAGACCTTCGGCTCGGCGCTGGATTTCCTCGAGGTGTTCGATCCCGAACGCCCGGGCTGCCTGGTGCTGGACGTGCGCATGGCGCGCATGAACGGGCTGGCGCTGCAGGAGCGCCTGATCGCGATGGGGGCGCGCATCCCCATCGTCTTCATCAGCGGCCACGGCGACATCGCGATGGCGGTCAAGGCGGTCAAGGACGGTGCGGTGGATTTCGTCCAGAAGCCGTATCGCGAGCAGCAGTTGCTCGATGCGATCGACGAGGCGCTGAGGCGGAATGCGGCACACCGCGCGCCCGCCGGGGATGCGCAGCAGGGGGTCGCGAAGCGGGTCGAGGCCTTGAGCACGCGCGAGCGCGAGGTGATGACCCTGGCCCTGCAGGGCTTGCCGAGCAAGCTGATCGCCAAGGAACTGGCCATCAGCCACCGGACGGTCGAGCAGCACCGCAGCCGCCTCCTCGAGAAGCTGGGCGTCGGCTCGATCAACGAGCTGTTGCGGCTCGGTGTCGACGGTGAAGGCCGCCGCTATTCGAGCGCCGAGGCCGGGCCGAAGAACTCGTAGCGCGTCTGCCGGTCCGGCACGCCCAGCGTGCGCAGGGCGGTCTTCACCTGCTGCATGAACGGCTTCGGTCCGAGGAAGTAGGCATCGACGTCGCGCGTCGTCGCGGGCAGCCACTGGGCGAGCTTGTTCACATCGAGGCGCCCCACGGCATCCGGTGCATCGGCTTCGACCTGGGTGTCGTGAACTTCGTCGTAGCAATAGAAGCGCTCGAGCTGCGGATGCTTGTGCGCGAGCGCATCGATGACCTGGCGGAAGGCGTGCACGCCGCGGGTGCGCGCGCAGTGGATGAAGTGCACCGCGCGCGTCGTCTTCAGCGCGGCCTCGAGCATCGCCAGTGTCGGCGTGATGCCCACGCCGCCGCTGATCAGCACCAGCGGCCGATCGCTCGGTTCCAGCGTGAAGGCCCCCGCCGGCGGGAACAGCTCGACCGTGCTGCCTTCGCCGACCTGGTCGTGCAGGTGGCCGGAAGCCAGGCCGCCGGTCTCGCGCTTGACGCTGATGCGGTAGGTCTTGCCGTTGGGCGCTGCGGACAGCGAGTAGTTGCGCCGGATCTCGTTGCCGTCGACCACGAGCCGCAGCCCGATGTACTGGCCGGGCTTGAAATCGAGAATCGGCTGGCCGTCGGCCGGTGCCAGGTAGAACGAAAGGATCTCCTCGCTCTCGACTTCCTTCTTCACCACCACGAAGGGCCGTGCGCCGCGCCAGCCGCCGGGCGCTTCGGCACGCTCATCGTAGGCCTGCTTCTCGGCACCGATCAGGATGTCGGCGAGCTGGCCGTAGGCCGCGCCCCAGGCGGCGATCACCTCGTCGGTGGCGATCTCGGCGCCAAGCACTTCGCGGATCGCGCGAAGCAGGCAGGCGCCGACGATCGGGTAGTGCTCGGGCAGCACCTGCAGCGCGACGTGCTTGTTGACGATCTGGCCCGCGAGCTCGCCGAGCGCCTCGAGGCGATCGATGTTCTTCGCGTACATCAGCACGCCGTTGGCCAGGGCGCGCGGCTGTTCGCCGCTGGCCTGGTGGGCCTGGTTGAAGAGCGGCCGCACTTCGGGATGCTCATCGAGCATGATCCGGTAGAAGTGGGTCGTCAGCGCCTCGCCTCCCGTTTCGAGCAGCGGGACGGTGGCGGTGACGATGGACTTTTGTTGCGCGGTCAGCACGGGAGGGGCTCCTTGGGGTTCACATGGGATGCCGTGTTCCTTGCAAGCCCCGTTCCAGGCCCGATGGCCTTGCAAATCAAGGACTTGGCGCTGTTGCTGTCTTTTTGACCTGGATAGAATCGAGTCATTATGACCTCTCGCCATGTCCAAATGACTGCTGACAAGCTGCTCGAGGCGGTCGCCCCCCTGGTGGCGGACATGGGCGCCGGTCTGCCCGGCGAGGAGCTGTACCGCCGGCTGCTGCAGTCCCTGCGCGTGCTGCTGCCCTGCGATGCGGCCGCGTTGCTGCGGCTGGAGGACGGCAGCCTGCTTCCGCTCGCGGTCGACGGACTGAGCCGCGACACGCTGGGCCGTCGCTTCCGGATCGCCGAGCACCCGCGCTTCGCGGCGCTGCTGGGCGCCGGCGGGCCCTTGCGCTTTCCCTCCGACAGCCCGCTGCCGGACCCGTACGACGGCCTGGTGGAGGGCGTGCACGGCGACCTGGACGTGCACGACTGCGTCGGCTGCCCGATCCACCTCCACCAGCGGATCTGGGGCCTGCTCACGCTCGATGCGCTGCAGCCGGACCGCTTCTCGCGCGGGGACCTCGCGGCGCTGCAGCTGTTCGCGAGCCTGGCGGCGGCCATCGTCACGGTGGCCGGGCGCATCGAGCAGCTCGAGGACCGCGTGGCGCTGGAAAGCCTGCGCGCGGAAGGCTTCAGGCTCGCCGCCGCGCCGCGGGCGCGCGAACTGACCGGCCGCAGCGCGGCCATGCGCCGGCTGCTGGCCGACATCGCGCTGGTCGCCGGCAGCGAGCTCTCGGTGCTGATCCAGGGCGAGACCGGCGTCGGCAAGGAGCTGGTGGCCGAGGCGATCCATGCCGGCTCTGCGCGCGCGGCGCGCCCCATGGTCAGCCTCAACTGCGCGGCCCTGCCCGAGACACTGGTCGAGAGCGAGCTGTTCGGCCATGTGAAAGGCGCCTTCACCGGGGCTTCCGGCGACCGGCCGGGCAAGTTCGAACTGGCCGATGGCGGCACGCTGTTCCTGGACGAGGTCGGCGAGCTCTCGATGCCGGTGCAGGCCAAGCTGCTGCGCGTGCTGCAGAGCGGCCAGCTGCAGCGGCTGGGCTCCGACCGCGAGCACCGCGTCGACGTGCGCCTGATCGCGGCCAGCAACCGCGACCTGGCCGAGGAGGTGAAGGCCGGGCGGCTGCGGGCCGACTTCTTTCACCGCCTGAGCGCCTATCCGCTGCGGGTGCCGCCCTTGCGCGAGCGCGGGCGCGACGTGCTGCTGCTCAGCGGCTTCTTCCTCGAGGAGAACCGGTCCCGGCTCGGCTTCGGCGCCGCGAGGCTGGACGCCAGCGCGCAGGCGGCGCTGCTGGCCTATGGCTGGCCGGGCAATGTGCGCGAACTCGAGCACCTGCTCGGGCGCAGCGTGCTGAAGGCGCGGGCACGCCATCCGCAGCGGCCGCGGGTCCTGAGCCTGACGGCGGAGGACCTCGATCTGGCGGCGGCGCCGCAAGCACCTGCGCCCACGGCAGCGCCCGAGGCCCAGGACGTCGCGCCGGCCGCCGGGCGCCGTCGGCTGCGCGAAGGCGAGCACCTGAGCGACGCGGTCGACCGGCTCAAGAGCGAACTGGTGCAATCGGCGCTGGCCGACAGCGGCGCCAACTGGAGCGCGGCCGCGAAGTCGCTCGGGATCGACCGCGGCAACCTGGTGCGGCTCGCGAAGCGGCTCGGCGTCGCCGCCCCTCAGGCGCCCGGCACGGCGGACTGAACTGCCTCGCGCAGCAGCTTGGCCAGCCGGGCTACCGGCTCTCTGGCTGCCGGCGGTGCCGCTTCAGGCCAGCACGCGCAGGCGCGCGGGGCCCGCTTCGGTATGGCCGATCGCCGCCGCGGCGCCGAAGCCCTCGTCGCGGAAGATCTTCAGCACCGCGTCGACCGCCTCGGGCGCACAGCTCACGAGCAGGCCGCCGGAGGTCTGCGGGTCGCTCACCAGCGCCTGCGCGGTGGCCGGCAAGCCGGCCGCGAGTTCGACCTCGGCGCCGTAGCCGCTCCAGTTGCGGCCCGAGGCGCCGGTGACGAAGCCGTTGGCGGCCAGCGCTTCCACGCCGTCGAGCAGCGGCACCTTCGACCACTCGACCACGGCCGTCAAGCCGGCGCCGCGCGCGAGCTCCAGCGTGTGGCCGGCCAGCCCGAATCCGGTGACGTCGGTCAGCGCGTGCACGCCGGGCAGCGCCGCCAGCGCGATGCCGGGCGTATTGAGCCGGGTCGTCGTGTCGATCAGCTGCCGGTAGCCGGCGTCCGGGAGCTGTTCCTTCTTGAGCGCCGCCGACAGCACGCCGACGCCCAGCGGCTTGCCGAGCACCAGCACGTCGCCGGCGCGCGCGTCGGCATTGCGCTTGACGTGGGCCGGGTTGACCAGGCCCATGGCCACCAGGCCGTAGATCGGCTCGACCGAGTCGATGGTGTGGCCGCCGGCGATCGGAATGCCGGCCGCGCGGCACACGTCCTGGCCGCCGCGCACGATCTCGCCGATGGCTTCGAGCGGCAGCTGGTTGATCGGCATCGCGACCAGCGCCAGCGCCATGATGGGCCTGCCGCCCATGGCGTAGACGTCGCTGATCGCATTGGTGGCGGCGATGCGGCCGAATTCGTAGGGATCGTCGACGATCGGCATGAAGAAATCGGTGGTCGCGATCAGGGCCTGGGTGTCGTTGAGCCGGTAGACCGCGGCGTCGTCGGCGGTCTCGATGCCCACCATCAGCTCCGGCGGCATCAGGCCGCCGGCGCCGCTCTTGAGGATCTCCGAAAGCACGCCGGGCGCGATCTTGCAGCCGCAGCCGCCGCCGTGCGAGAAGCTCGTGAGGCGCAGCGGGGCCAGCGGGTTGACGGGGGAGGGGGGGCGGATGTCGGTCATGGTGTCGGACGGATCGGTGGGAGGCCCATTATCGAAGCGGTCCGCGTCCGCGTCTTTCTACAATTGAGGGCTGTAGCCTTTCTTTTCCGAGGCGCCTGCTTCGTATACCCCCATGAAAACACTTCCCCGCCTCGCCCTCGTGCTGGCCCTGTCCGCTTTCGCCGTGGGCGCCCTGGCCCAGGGCAAGGTGCTGCGCGTCTCCGCCATCCCCGACGAGGCGCCGACCGAATTGCAGCGCAAGTTCAAGCCGCTGGGCGATTACCTGCAGAAGGAGACCGGCCTGGAGGTGCAGTTCACCCCTGTCACCGACTATGCGGCGGTGGTCGAAGGGCTGGCGACGAACAAGCTCGACCTCGCCTGGCTCGGCGGCTTTACCTTCGTGCAGGCCCGCATCCGCACCAACGGCGGGGCGGTGCCGATCGTGCAGCGCGCCGAGGACAAGGTCTTCACCAGCAAGTTCATCGTTCCGACCGACAGCAGCGCCAAGACCCTGGCCGATCTCAAGGGCAAGACCTTCGCCTTCGGCGCGCCGTCGTCCACCTCCGGCAGCCTGATGCCGCGCTACTTCCTGTTGCAGGCCGGCATCGATCCCGAGAAGGATTTCAAGACCGTAGCCTATTCCGGCGCGCACGACGCGACCGTGGCCTTCGTGGCCGCGTCGCGGGCCGAAGCCGGCGTGCTCAACGCCTCGGTCTGGGACAAGCTGGTCGAGAACAAGAACCCGAATGCGGCCAAGGTGCGCGTGCTGGCGACCACGCCGACTTACTACGACTACAACTGGACGGTGCGCCCGGGCCTCGATCCGGCCGTGACGAAGAAGCTGACCGAGGCCTTCCTGAAGCTCGACCCGGCGAACCCGGCCCACAAGGAGATCATGGATCTGCAGCGGGCCAGCAAGTTCATCCCGACCCAGTCGTCCAACTACGACGGCATCGAGGCGGCCGCCAAGTCGGCGGGCCTGGTCAAGTGATTCGGCTGCGGCCTGCTGCCGGAGCGGCCGCGTGAGCTTCGCTCTCGAAGCGGTCGGCCTGGTGCATCCGAACGGCCACCGCGCGCTGAGGGATGTGTCGCTGGCGGCCGGCGGCGGCGAGCGGCTCGCCATCATCGGCCCCTCGGGCGCCGGCAAGACCACGCTGCTGCGCGTGCTGGGCGCGGCGCTGCGGCCCGGCGAAGGCGCGGTCCGGGTGCTCGGCGATTCGCCCTGGCAACTGCCGGCACCCGCGTTGCGCCGGCTGCGCGCGCGCATCGGGACCGTGCACCAGAGCCCGCCGATCGCGCCGCGGCTGCGCGTCGTGACCGCGGTGCTCGCGGGGCGGCTCGGCCAGTGGTCCACGCTGCGCGCGCTCGGCTCGCTGTGGCGTCCGTCCGACCTGCAGGGGGCGCACGAAGCGCTGTCGCGGCTGGCGCTCGAAGACCGGCTCTTCGAGCGCTGCGACCGCCTGTCGGGCGGCCAGCTGCAGCGCGTCGGCATCGCCCGCGTGCTGTACCAGCGCCCGGCGCTGCTGCTGGCCGACGAGCCGGTGTCGGCGCTCGACCCGACGCTGGCCGACGCCGCGCTGCAGCAGCTGGTGCTGCAGAGCGAGGCGAGCGGCGCGACCCTGGTGGCGTCGCTGCATGCGGTCGACCTGGCGCTGCGCTGGTTCCCGCGCATCGTCGGCATGCGCGAAGGGCGGGTGCTGTTCGACCGGCCGGTCGGCGAGGTCGACCCGGCGATGCTGCAGGCGCTCTACGCATGACGGACGTCCGGACGCTGCGCGACCCGGCGGCGCGCCGGCGCCTGGTCGGCGGGCTGGCCGCGCTGGCGATCGCCTGGCCGCTGCTGCAGCTGTCGGAGTTCCATCCCTCGGCCCTGTTCGGTCCCGGACACCTGCAGGTGATCGGCGGATTCCTCGGCGGCTTCCTGCCGCCGGCGACCGCGCCCGACTTCCTGGCGCTGCTCGCCAAGGCCACGCTCGAGACCCTGGCGATGGCCACGGCCGGCACCGCGCTGGCCTTCCTGATCGGCGCGCCGCTAGCGTTCGTGACCACCCGCGCGCTGTCGGTGTCGCGCATCGGCCCGGGGCCGGGCCGCGTTCGCGGCGCCGCGCTGCGGCAATTCGCTCGTTCGGTGCTGATGGTGCTGCGCGCGATCCCCGAGATCGTCTGGGCGCTGATCTTCGTGCGCGCCCTGGGCCTCGGTCCCGGGGCCGGCGTGCTGGCGCTCGCGATCACCTACGGCGGCATGCTCGGCAAGGTGTATGCCGAGGTGCTCGAGTCGACCGACACGGCGCCGGCGCGGGCCCTGCTCGAAAGCGGCAGCGGACGGCTGTCGACCCTGTTCTACGCGCTGCTGCCGAACTGCGCCCAGGAGCTGACCTCCTACACCGTGTACCGCTGGGAATGCGCGGTGCGGGCCTCGGTGGTGATGGGCTTCGTGGGCGCCGGCGGCCTCGGCCAGCTGATGGACCAGTCGATGAAGATGCTCAACGGCGGCGAGGCCAGCAGCATCCTGGGGGTGTTCCTGGTGCTGGTGCTGCTCGCGGATGCGCTCAGCAACGCGTTGCGAAGGCTGCTGGCATGAGTGTTGATTTTCCGGCTTCGCCGCCGCGCTGCCTTCGCTGCTGGGTGGTGACGGGCCTGGTGCTGGCCGCGGTGGTCGCGAGCTTCGTCTATCTCGCCGTCGACTACGGCGCGCTGTTGACCGCCGAGTCGCTGTCGCTCATGGTGCGGTTCATCGCCGAGTTCTTCCCGCCCGATGTGTCACCTGCCTTCCTGTCGAAGACCGCGTGGGGCGCGCTGCAGACGCTCGCGGTGTCGGCGCTCGGAACGCTGCTGGCGGCGGCGGCCGGCGCGCTGCTCGCGCTGCCGGCCTCGGGCCGGGCGGGCTTCGCCTTGCGGCAGCTGTGCCGCTTCGCGCTCAACTTCCTGCGCAGCGTGCCCGAGCTGGTGTGGGCCGCCCTGATGGTGCTGGCGGCCGGTATCGGCCCCTTTGCCGGCGCCCTGGCGCTGGCCCTGCACACCACCGGCGTGCTGGGCCGCCTGTTCGCCGAGAGCCTGGAGAATGCGCCGCGCGAGCCCGAGCAGGCGCTGGCGCTGAGCGGCGCCGGTGCGGCCGCCGCCTTCAGCTACGGCAGCCTGCCGCTGGTGCTGCCGCAGTGGGTGGCCTATACGCTGTATCGTTGGGAGATGAATATTCGAATGGCCACCGTACTGGGCTTCGTGGGCGGCGGCGGCCTGGGCCAGCTGCTCTACTTCCACCTGTCGATCTTCCAGCAGCAGCAGGCCATGACCGTGCTGATCGCCATGTTCGGCCTGGTGGCACTGGTGGACATGGCCAGCGCCCGGCTGCGGCGCGGACTGGGGCCGGCCTATGCGTGAGGACGACAAGCGGTACCGCCCGCCGACGCGCGTGGCGGACATGCACGCCTTCGACACCCTGATCGACGCCCGCTCGCCCGCCGAGTTCGCGCTGGATCACATTCCTGGCGCCATCAACTGCCCGGTGCTCGATGACGAGGAGCGCCGCATCATCGGCACCCTGTACAAGCAGACCGGCGCCTTCGAGGCCCGGCGGCTCGGCGCCGCGATGGTCGCCGCCAATCTCGCCCGCCACCTGCGCGAACGCTTCGCCGACCGGCCCCCGAGCTGGCGGCCGCTGGTCTATTGCTGGCGCGGGGGCTTGCGCAGCGGCTCGATGGTGACCTGGCTACGGCTGGTCGGCTGGGACGCCCAGCAGCTCGCCGGCGGCTACAAGAGTTTTCGCCACCACGTGCTGGCGCAGATCGAGGCCACCTGCCCGCAGTTGCAACTGCGGGTGATCTGCGGCGCCACCGGCAGCGCCAAGACCCGCGTGCTGCAGGCGCTGGCTGCGCGCGGCGAGCAGGTGCTCGACCTGGAGCACTACGCCAGCCACAAGGGCTCGCTGCTGGGTGCGTTGCCCGGCCTGCCGCAGCCTTCGCAGAAGCAGTTCGAGACCCGCATCGCGACCTGCTTCGAGGCGCTGGATCTTTCGAGGCCCCTGTATGTGGAGGGCGAGAGCGCGCGCATCGGCCGGCTGTCGGTGCCCTTGCCGCTGGTGGCGCGGATGCGCGAGTCCGAGTGCATCGAGGTGCAGGCCGACCCGGCCGCGCGGCTGGCCTACCTGCTGCGCGACTACGCCTACCTCGGCGACGACCGCGAGGCCCTGGCCGGCCAGCTCGACAAGCTCAAGGAGCTGCAGGGCAAGGCGGTGGTGGAACGCTGGCAGCAGTGGGCGCGCGAGGGCGACCTGGCGCCGCTGTTCGCGGAGCTGATGGCGTTGCACTACGACCCGCACTACGAGCGGTCGCAGGCGCGGCATTTCAGCCGATGGCCGCAGCGCGAAGCGGTGCCGGCGTCGGACCTCTCGGACGCCGGGATCGAAGCGGTGGCCGAGGGCGTGCGGGCCATCGAGCTCGACGACTCGCCGGCTTCGGCCGTGGGTCCGGCCGTGGCGAAGTAGCGGCCCCCCGGCCGCTTCAGGCCCGGTCCAGCGCGTCGAGCGCCGCGTCGCGTGCCATCACCGCCGCGTACTTCTGTTCCATGTCGAACAGGTTCGCCTCGTGCGGGCCGAGCGCGCGATCGCCGACGCAATCGGAGACCACCAGCGGCCGGAAGCCGTGGGACATCGCGTCGACCACGCTGGCGCGCACGCAGCCGCTGGTCACCGCGCCGGCCACCACCAGCGTCTGCACGCCGCGCTGGCTCAGCCACGCGGCCAGCGAGGTGCCGAAGAAGGCCGAGGGCACGGTCTTGCGCACCACCAGCTCGCCCGCGCGCGGCGCCAGCGCCGGCACGATCGCGCTGTTCGCGTCGTGCTCCTTCAGGCCGAGCATGCCGGGCACCTTGAGCGAGAAGATGTTGTGGTCGGCGCCGTCGTCGGCGTAGACGATCCGGCTGTGCGCGATCGCCCATCCGCGCTCGCGCGCGGCGGCCAGCAGCGGCACGGTGCGCGCGATGGCTGCGGGGATGTTGCCGCCGCCGAACACCGCCGGGTCCGCGAAGCCGTTGACGAAGTCGACGATCAGCAGGCCGACCGGGCCCTTCAGCGGCAGCGCGGTGCCGAAGCCCTGGCGCTCGTAGGTCTTGATCTCAGCGTGCATCGTGGTTCTCCCGGCCGTCCAGCACCTGGCCCTCGCGCACCATGTCCTCGCCGTCGAGGCGCACCGTGCACTTGCGCAGCGGAATGTCGATGTGGCAGGCCGTGTTGCGGCTGCCGCCGGCCTCGTTGTTGGGGCCGAGCGAGAACAGGAAGTTGCCTTCGTAGGCCCGCGCGTCCATGCCGATCGTGGCCTCGCGGTCGTACAGGCCCAGCGTCGACCAGCGCGCGCGCGGCTGCAGGCCCCAGCCGATATGGGAGATCGCGTAGGCCTCGGGATCGCGGAAGGAGGCCATGTAGTCCTCGAGCAGCTCGGCATCGACGCCGCCCTCGATCTTCACCGCGTAGCCGTTGTCGACCGTCAGAACGATGCGCTCCGCCGCATAGGACTTCTGCGGCAGCAGGATGTCGCCGCGGTCGATCACGATCCGGCCGCTGGCGCCGCCTTCGTCGGGCCAGGTGAGCGCGAAGCCGCTCGGCCAGTGGTCCCAGCGCCCGGGCTCGTCGACGAAGCCGTACTCGCTGATCGCGGGGTACTGGCCGAGCTTGCAGCGCAGGTCGGTGCCGGCCGCCGACACCACGTGCATCTCGCGCGCCGCGGTGATGCGCGCCGCGGCGGCCTTGACGCGCACGCGGTCCGCCAGGGTCGGCACCATGCGCACCAGCACCTCGGGCGGCTCGACCGCCAGCAGGATCCTGGTGCCGGCCGACAGGATCTCGTGCTGCTCGGGCGAGAACAGCAGGGTCATCAGGTCGAGCACCAGGTCGCTGGCCTTGAGGGCCGCGATCGCCGCCGGGTTGCCGGTCAGCGGCGTGGTGCCGAGGTAGGCCAGGCTGTCGCGGCTCAGCGCCTTCTCGGCATTGACCGGCGGCAGGTCGAGCCGGTTGACGATCGCGCCCATCGCCTGCGAGGCGATCAGCGCGCACTGCAGCGTTTGCGGATGGGTGGCGGCGCTGGTCAGCACGGTCACGCTCTGGCCGGCCTGCAGGTTCGAGAGGGTGAGCACCTGTTTCCAGGCGTCGATCAGTTGATGGTCGCTGACGGGCATCGCGTGCTCCTTTGAAGAGGGGTTCAGTTCGCTGCTGCTGCCGCCGCCAGCGGCTGGCCGAGGAAGTCGCCGAAGGCGCGGTAGAAGCCGGCTTCGTCGTCCCACGGGATCATGTGGCCCGCGCCGGGCACATGGGTGGTCTGCAGCGCGGGCATCAGGCGGCGCAGTTCATCCTGGTCCTCGGGCCGGATCACGTCGCCACGGCCCGCGACCATCAGCAAGGTCGGCACCGCGATGTGCGGCAGGTCGGCATGGACGTCGTCCTGGTGGAAGCTCTCGTAGGTGCTGACGATCGCGCGTTCGTCGCAGGTGTGGAGCCACTCGGCGCGCAGCCGCAGCTGGGCGTCGGTCCAGGTCGGCGAGAAGGCCCGCAGCGCCTCGAAGCCGGCGCCGTCGCGCATCAGCCGGATCGAGTCGATGTACCAGGCGAGGTTGGCCGGGTAGGCGCGGCGTCCGGGGCCCGACACCGGCGGGTCGATCAGCACCAGGCGCTCCAGCCCGGCGAGGCAGAGGCGCGCGGTGCGGATGCCGATGCGCGCGCCCATCGAATGCCCGACCAGCGCGTAGTTCTCGAGGCCGAGGGCCTCGGCGAAGGCGCCGACGTCGCGGGCGCAGGCGTCCAGGCCGTAGTCGAGCGCGGCCGACGATTCCGAGAGGCCGCGGCCGCGGACGTCGAGCACATAGGTGTCGAAGCTGCGGCCGAACTGCTCCGCCACGAAGCCCCAGGTCACGGCCGGGCTCGTGATGCCGGGCACCAGGACCACGGGGCGGCCCTTGCCGCCGTAGCGCAGGTAGTGCTGGCGGATGCCGTTGGCGCGCAGGTTGGCGCCGTAGAGGAAGGTGCTGTGGGTCATGTGCGGGCGCTCCGGATCAGTAGGCGCCCGACAGCAGCGCGCCGGCGCCCGGCACCACCGGCTCGAGGTCCAGCGCCTTCAGCATGGCGTAGGTGGTGGCGATGGCGGCGGTGACCACCGGCTTGCCGGTCATGGCCTCGACCTTGGCCACCGACGGCAGCGACGGCATCTGCACGCAGGCCGACAGCACGATCGCATCGACGTCGCGCGTGTTCATGCCGGCGACGATGGCGGGCAGCCGGGCCGGGTCGTGGCGGCCGACCTCGAGGTTGTCGGGGATCTCGAGGGCGCGCCAGTCGCTGACTTCGATGTCCTCGTGGCGGATGTAGTCGACCACCAGCTCGGTCAGCGGCTTCATGTAGGGCGCCACCAGCGCGATGCGCCGGGCGCCCATGACCTTGAGCGCATCGACCAGCGCGCCGGCGCTGGTGACCACCGGCGCACTGCCGCCGTTGTCCGCGGTGCGGGCGTGCAGCCGGGCCTGGGAGCTGCGGTGGTAGCCGTGGCCCATCGACATGATCGCGACCAGGCAGGCATAGCCCAGCACGTCGACGCGGGCATCGCTGAGCTCCAGCGCGCAGCGGTCGGACTCGGCGTCCATGGCCGCCAGCTCTTCCTTCTTGACCGTCTTCATGCGCATGCGGCTCGAGTGGAAGGTGAAGCGCTCGGGCCGCACCGCCTGGCGGGCCAGGAGCATGGCCGGGATCTCGGTCTCCATCGTGGTGTTCGAGCTCGGCACGATCTGGCCGATGCGGTAGGTCTTGGTCATGGGGGTCTCCGGTGAATGAAGGAAAAACGCTCAGTCGGCGTTCAGCTTGAGAAGGCGTTCGGCGTTGCCGTGGCAGACCAGCGCGCGCGTGCGCTCGTCCATGGGGGCGGCTTCGATGAAGTCGGCGGCGACGGCGGTCGATTCGTAGGGGTAGTCGACCGAGAACATCACGGCCTCGGCGCCCATCTCGGCGATGGCGCCGGCCAGGGCGGCGGGCGAGCAGACGCCCGAGGTGGTGATCACGATGTTGCGGCCGATGTATTCCGACGGCGCGCGCTGCAGAGTGAGGCCGTGTGGGTAGGCGGCGAAGCGGCTGTCGAAGCGCCAGCGCTGGAAGGGCAGGCCTTCGCCCATGTGGCCGAGGATCAGCTTGAGCCGCGGGAAGCGATCGAACACGCCGCCGAAGAGCAGCCGTAGCGCGTGCGTCGCGGTCTCGATGCCCCAGCCCCAGGTGGCGCCGTTGAGCTCGGCATGGCCGTTGAACGAAGCCGGCACGGCCGGGAAGTCGATCGGGTGCAGGTACAGCGGCACGTCGAGGGCTTGCAGCCGCTCCCACACCTCGTCGTAGGCCGGGTCGTCGTAGTAGCGGCCGTGGGTGTGGCCGTTGACCAGCGCGCCCTTGAAGCCGAGCTGACGCACCGCGCGCGTCAACTCGGCGGCCGCCGCCTTCGGGTCCTGCATCGGCAGCGCCGCGAAGCCGGCGTAGCGGGTCGGATGGCGCGCCACCTGCTGCGCCAGGAAGTCGTTGTTCTCCTGCGCACTGGCGATCGCGAGCGAGCTGCTGGCCTCGCCCTGGACGCCCGGCCCGGTCTGCGACAGCACGGTCACGTCGATGCCGGCCCGATCCATCTCGCCGAGGCGGATCTCGTCGAAGTCGGCCAGCCGGCTCGCGAGCTCGGCATAGACCGCCTTGTCGATGTGCTGCAGGAAGGACTTCGAATAGCGCTCGAAGCCGGGCGCCATGAAATGCTCTTCGAGCGCGATCTTGCGAATCCTTGTCATCTTGATTGCTCCGGGTGGTGAAAGTGAAAGGGAGGGGCCGCGCTACAGGTCGAACAGCAGCACTTCGGTGCCGTCCGCCTCGGCGACGAGTTCCAGCGCTTCGTGGTGGGTGAAGCGCAGGCCGTCGCCGCTGCGCAGCTGCAGGCCGGGGTCGACGCTCAGCGCGCCCGACACCACGTGCAGGTAGCCGAGCCGGTGCGCAGCGAGCCGGTAGGCCAGTGCGCTGCCGCGCGCCGGCCGGCCGACGAAGAGCAGCGCCCGCTGCTGCACGGTGGCCGAGCCGTCGCGGCCGTCGGGCGATGCGATGAGCTGCCAGGTCTCGCGCGCGCCCGCGGCGTCGGTGCGCACCCGCTCGCAGCCGGGCGCGAGCCCGCGGGCCTGCGGGTAGAGCCAGATCTGCAGATGCCGCTCGGCGTCGACGCTCGACGCGTTCATCTCGGCATGCTCGATGCCGCTGCCGGCCGTCATGCGGTGCAGTTCGCCCGGGCCGAACACATAGTCGTTGCCCAGGCTGTCGGTGTGATGGATGCGGCCTTCGATCGGATAGGTCAGCGACTCGATGTCGCGATGCCCGTGCCAGGCGAAGCCGCGGCCCGCGGCGACCCGGTCCTCGTTGAGCGCGCGCAGCGAACCCCAGTGCGTGTGGTTCGGATCCTGGTAGTCGCCGAAGCAGAAGCTGAAGCGCGCCTGCAGCCAGTCGTTCTCCAGCGCGCCGCGCTGATGGGCGCGGCGGACATTGCGCTCGCTCAAGCTTCTGGTCTTCGAGGGTGTTGGGTGTGGCACGGCGTCTATACAATCATCAGTGTGCTAACAAACGGGGGTCCAGGTGCCGTCGAAGAAGCGTCAGTCCGATCGGGAGCCCGCGGTGGATGCCCCGGACATCCCCATGACCACGGTCGACCCTGCCAAGGAACTTCTCTTTGCGCGTCCCGGCTTCCTGGTGCGCCGGCTGCACCAGATCCACGTCGCGATGTTCTTCGAGGAGTGCAAGTCGCAGAACGTCACGCCGGTCCAGTACGCGATCCTCACGGCCGTCTCGGTGCTGCCCGATCTCGACCAGACCTCGCTGGGCCACGAGGTCGGTCTCGACCGCACCACCACCGCCGACGTGGTCAAGCGGCTCGAGGATCGCGGCCTGGTCGAGCGCCGGCCCAACCCTTCCGACAAGCGCACGCGCCACGTGCGGCTGACGGCCGAGGGGCAGACGGTGGTGGACGCGCTGCGCGGCGACATGGCCCGCGCGCAGGAGCGCCTGCTGGCGCCCTTGCGTCCGGCCGAGCGCACGATGCTGATGGACCTCATGAAGATCCTGGTCGAGGCCAACAACCAGTACAGCCGCACGGTGCTGCGCGCCATCTGAGGCGTGACGGGCCGGGCGGCTCACAGCGGGTAGACCAGGTCGTTGGCGATGATCGTGGTGTCGTAGATGGCCTGGCGCTCCCGCAGCAGCAACAGCCCTTCGACGCGCACGAAGCGGTCGTAGTAGGTGCCCGCCATGTGCACCGTGCTCGGTCCCTCGACCAGGGTCTGCAGCAGCAGGAAGTTGGCCTGCGCCTCAACCTCCCCCGCGTCCGATTCGGCGGTGACGCGGGTGTTGGTCACCAGGTGCAGGTTGTAGCGCGGCGCGAACATCTGCGTCTTGGCGATCGCCACCGCACGGTCGTGCATCATGTTGCGCCCCTGCGCATACACCAGGCCGACCGGCATGCCGAGCTCGGCGTTCTCGCGCGCGGTCACGCGGTAGATGCCGTCGGCGGCGAAGAACTCGGGCCAGGCCTCGACCTGGCCGGCATCGAGCACCGCGCAGTACTCGGCATTGAAGTCTTCGATCTCGTGGCGCAGCGCGATGGCGCGCGCCGGGTCGATGCGGCGTTCGCGGAACAGGGACCGGGTCATTGCTTTCATGGCTTCAGAACCCCATCACTTCGCGGTAGTAGCCGTACATGGCGCGGATCGCGGCTTCCGAGATCAGCGAGGTGGAGCTGCCGACGTTGCCGGCGTCGAGCTTGAGCACGTTGGTCTCGGTGCTCGAGCGGCGCACGCCCTCCTGCACGAACTTCATCGCCTCGTTGTCCTCCAGGCCGAGAAAGCCGGCCGGGCCCATCAGGTTGCCCTGGCGCAGCCGGTGCTGCGTCATCTCCTCGGTGTCGTCCTCGTAGCCGAACATGGTCCACAGCATCAGCATGCTGTTGGGGCCGTTGGGCACGATCTGCCGCACGCCCAGCGTGTTCATCTCGCGCTGCACGATCAGGTTGGGCCAGATGGTCTGCATGGTCACCGACCAGGGCGAGTCGAACTCCTTGACGAAGTCCAGGAAGCGGTCGTCGCGCAGGCGCATGCCCTCGTGGTAGGAGCGCATCTCCTTCTTGTTCTCATCGCTGATTGCGGCGTACTTGTCCTCCTTCTTGGCCGAGGCCATGGTGCCGTGGCGGCCGTGCACCGGGTCGGCGATCATGGCGGCGTCGTTGCCCGCGACCAGCAGGCCGAAGACGACCAGAAAGGAATGCAGCAGCGTCGCGTGGTAGGGGTCCTTGAGGTTCTCGTGGTACATCTTCCAGTTGCACGGCAGCTCGTTCTTGTAGTAGCCGTGCACCTTCAGGCGCTTGCCGTTGAAGACGACGTCGAAGTCCTTCAGGATCTCCGGCGTCATGTAGTCCTCGAGCGATTCCATGTCGCTCGCATAGGACGCGAAGACCACGCCGTTGCGGGTCGCGACGTGCAGCTTGCGCAGGCCGTGGTCCTCGTTGCGGAAGTCCTTCGGCATCCCGCCCTGGCGGTTCACGCCGCGCTTGAAGGGCACGCCCTGCAGGTTGCCCTTGAGGTCGTAGGACCACTGGTGGTAGGGGCAGACGAACTCGGTCGCGTTGCCCTGGCTGTGGCGGCAGAACTCGGCGCCGCGGTGGGCGCAGCGGTTCTCGAAGACGTTGATCGAACCGTCCGCCGCGCGCGACACCACCACCGGCGTGGCGCCGACATAGGAGCGCTTGAAGTCGCCCGTGTTCGGCACTTCGGCCTCGAGTGCCACGAAGTTCCAGGAGCGGCCGCGAAAGATCTTCTCCATCTCCTGGTCGTAGACCGCCTCGCTGGTGTAGACCCAGTCGGGGATGAAGTGCGCCGCATCCTCGGGCCACTTGCAGGCGGCGAGCTCGGCGTCCTTGGTGTTCGGGGTGCGGTTGATGACCGCATGGGTGCTGTACATGGCGGGATCCAGTCAGGAGAGTGAGGGGCTGGCCGCGGCCGCCAGTGCGTCGCGCACCAGTTGCCGCGGGGGAATCGAGGTGTCGCGCAACAGCGCGGGGTCGCAGGGGATGCGTCGTTCGATCAGGCTTCGAAGCGGCCGCAGGTCGCCGCCGGCGTTGACGGCGATGGCGTGCGCGAGCCGGCCGTCCGGGTCGAGCCCGAGCAGCATGAACTTCGGCGTGCCGTCGATCGCTGCGTCGCCGCGCAGCTGGTAAGTCGTTTCTGCGGTGGGCAGCCCGAGCATCTGGATGTTGCAGCCGAACTGGTCGGTCCAGAACCAGGGCGTCGCGGCGGCCTCGGTCGGCACGCCGAGCATCGCCGCGGCGGCGACGCGCGCCTGCTCGTTGGCGCTCTGCCAGGATTCGAGGCGGATCTCTTCGCCGACCAGCGGCTGGAGCTGGCTCGCGCAGTCGCCGGCCGCGTAGATGTTCGGCGCGCTGGTGCGGCATTGCGCATCGATGCGGATGCCGCCGTTGTGCGGATGCAGCTCGAGGCCGCAGCCCTCGGCCAGGGCGACCTCGGGCGTCTGCCCGATCGCGACCACCAGCAGCGGCGCCTGGAGGGCGCTGCCGTCGTCCAGCCGCAGGGCCACGCCGTCGGCGTTCGGCACGATCGAGACGCAGCTGCGGCCGAGCCGGAGGTCGACGCCCGCGCCGCGCACGCGCTGGGCAAGCCAGCGCGAGAATTCGGGCGGCACCGCGCGCGGCAGCACCCGCGCAGCGGCCTCGATGACGGTCACGCCGAGTCCTGCCGCGCGCGCGGTGGCCGCCGCTTCGAGACCGAGGAAGCCGGCGCCGAGCACGGTCAGCGCGGGCTGGCCGGCCATCGCAGCGCGCAGCGCCTGCGCATCGGCCAGCGTCCGCACGTAGTGCACATGCGGCGTGCCCGGCGGCAGCGAGGGCAGCGTGCGCGCCCGGCCGCCGGTCGCGATCAGGCAGCGGCTGAAGGGCAGCACCTGCCCGTTGCTGCAGTGCGCCAGCGCGCGCCCGGCATCCAGCGACGCGATGCCGACGCCGAGCCGCAACTCGATCGCCTGGGCGTCGTGGAAGCCCGCGGGATGGATGCCGAGGCGGCCGTCCATCCCGGCATCGGCCAGGACCGCCTTGGTGAGCGGCGGGCGCTCGTAGGGCGGCGACGGCTCGTCGCCGACCATCACGATGCGACCCCGATGGCCGAGAGTGCGCAGTGCGGCGGCCGCGGTCGCGCCGGCCTGGCCGGCACCGATGATCAGGAAGGGCGCGTCGTCGCTCATGGCCGCGCGCTCAGGCATCGACCAGGACGTCGCCGCCCTCGACCCGCACCGGGTAGATCCGGATCGGCTGGGTGGCGGGCGCGCACATGGCTTCACCGGTGCGCAGGTCGAAGCGCGCCTGGTGCAACGGGCACTCGACGCAGCCGTCTTCCACGTAGCCATCGGACAGCAGCGCGTACTGGTGCGTGCAGACGTTGTCCGTGACGTGGAACTCGCCGCCGCTGCGGAACAGCGCGAGCTGTGTCTCTCCCAGCGCGATCGGCATGACTTCGTCGTCTTGCAGCTGACTCGTGGCAGCGATCCTGATCCAGGCCATGGGGCGTCCTTTGAAACGTACACTGAATTAATATCGTCAGTGTACTGAAGAATATTCGAAGGGTGCAAGCGTTTTTCTGTTTCTGTTCGGAGACCCCGCGTTTGCACTCATTCAGTGCTATTTGTCTCTGTGGCGCACCTGAATAAGTACCAGGGAAGGATGTTTTGGTGCACGGGAAAACGCGAAGAAAATGTCGTTGACATGGAATAATCAACTCAGCATACTGACGATTATCTGCCCCACATCCCAGGAGTTATTCATGCAAAGACGCCGCTTTTTCGAGAAGACCGGAGCGCTGGCGGGCCTCGCCACGCTCGCGGTTCCCGCCCTCGCCCAGACCGCTCCGACCGTCAAGTGGCGCATGTCCACGAGCTGGCCCAAGAGCCTGGACACCATCTATGGCTCGGCCGACCGCCTGTGCAAGCGGGTCTCCGAACTGACCGAGGGCCGTTTCGAGATCCGTCCGTTCGCGGGCGGCGAGATCGTGCCGCCGGCGCAGAACATGGAAGCGGTGAGCAACGGCACCATCGAGTGCAATCACGTGCTGGCCTCGGCCTTCATCGGCAAGGACACCGCGATCGCCTTCGATACCGGCCTGGCCTTCGGCCTCAATGCGCGCCAGCACAACGCCTGGATGCACTTCGGCGGCGGYATGCCGCTGGTGCGCGCGATGTACAAGCGCTACGGCATCGTCAACTTCGTCAGCGGCAACGTCGGCGTGCAGATGGGCGGCTTCTATCGCAAGGAGATCAAGTCGGTCGCCGACCTGCAGGGCCTGAAGATGCGCATCGGCGGCATCGGCGGCATGGTGCTCGAGAAGCTGGGCACGGTGCCGCAGCAGATCCCGGCGTCGGACATCTATTCGGCGCTCGAGAAGGGCACCATCGATGCCGCCGAATGGATCGGCCCCTACGACGACGAGAAGCTCGGCTTGCAGCGCGTGGCGCAGCACTACTACGCGCCCGGCTGGTGGGAGGGCAGCGCCTCGATCACCTCGATGGTCAACGAGAAGGCCTGGGCCGCGCTGCCGGCTTCCTACAAGGCGGCCTTCGAGTGCGCCTGCTCCGAAGAGACCATGAAGATGCTGGCCGACTACGACGCCCGCAATCCCGAGGCGCTCAAGAAGCTGATCGGGCAGGGCGCCAAGCTGTCCTATTTCCCGAGGGACGTGATGGTCGCCGCCTTCAAGGCGTCGGAAGAACTGTGGGGCGAGCTGTCGGCCAAGAACCCCGAGTTCAAGGCGATCTTCCCCAAGTGGCAGCAGTTCCGCCAGAACGAGGCCAGCTGGTTCCGTGTGGCCGAGAACGCGCTCGACAACTTCACCTTCGCGGAACTCGCGAAGAACAAGGGCTGAGCGGGCCGAAGGGACACACCGACATGAACTCGCTGCTGCGCGCTTCGCGCCTGATCGATGCCCTGAACACGGCGGTCGGCAAGGCATCGTATTGGCTCATCCTGGTCGCGGTGCTGATCAGCAGCGGCAACGCGGTGGTCCGCAAGGCCTTCAACATGAGCTCCAACTCGCTGCTGGAGATCCAGTGGTACCTGTTCGCGGCGGTGTTCCTGCTCTGCGCCGGCTACACGCTGCTCAACAAGGAACACGTGCGGGTCGACCTGATCCACTCGCGGCTCACGCGCCGAAAGCAGCTGTGGGTCGAGATCTTCGGCACGCTCTTCTTCCTGGCGCCGATGACCCTGCTGATCCTGGTGTTGTCCTGGGCGCCCTTCGTCGATGCCTACACCAGCGGCGAAGTCTCCTCCAACGCCGGTGGCCTGATCCGCTGGCCGGTGAAGCTGCTGATCCCGGTCGGCTTCGGCCTGCTGCTGCTGCAAGGGGCCTCCGAAGTGATCAAGGACGTGGCCGAGCTGCGCGGCCTCGACCGCAGCGCCCCGAAGGCCGCCTGAGACGGCCGCATCCCCTGACCCCCGGACCCCACGATGATTGAATTCCTCACCACCTACATGGCGCCGATCATGTTCGCGTGCCTGGTGCTGCTGCTGCTGATCGGCTACCCGGTGGCCTTCGCCGTCGGCGCCAACGGGCTGATCTTCGGCCTCGTCGGCATCGCGCTCGGACTGATCGAGCCCTCGCTGTTCCAGGCGTTGCCCGAACGCGTCTTCGGCATCATGTTCAACGAGACGCTGCTGGCGATCCCGTTCTTCACCTTCATGGGGCTGATCCTCGAGCGCAGCGGCATGGCCGAAGACCTGCTCGACACCATCGGCCAGCTGTTCGGCCCGGTGCGCGGCGGCCTCGCCTATGCGGTGATCTTCGTCGGTGGGCTGCTCGCTGCCACCACCGGCGTGGTCGCGGCCTCGGTGATCTCGATGGGCCTGATCTCGCTGCCGATCATGCTGCGCTACGGCTACGACAAGCGGCTCGCCAGCGGCGTGATCGCCGCCTCCGGCACGCTGGCCCAGATCATCCCGCCGTCGCTGGTGCTGATCGTGCTGGCCGACCAGATGGGCAAGTCGGTCGGCGACATGTACGCCGGCGCGCTGGTGCCCGGGCTGGTGCTCACCGGCCTGTACGCGGTCTACGTCTTCGTCTACTCGATCGTCAAGCCGGAGGCGGCGCCCGCGCTGCCGCCGGAGGCACGCACGCTGCGCGGCAGCGCGCTGGCCTTCAGGGTCCTGACGACGCTGGTGCCGCCGCTGGTGCTGATCTTCCTGGTGCTCGGCACCATCTTCCTTGGCATCGCGACCCCGACCGAGGGCGGCGCGATGGGCGCGGCCGGCGCGCTGCTGCTGGCGCTCGGCCGGCGCAAGCTCTCGCTGGCGCTGCTGCGCCAGGCGATGGACAAGACCGCCAAGCTGACCTGCTTCGCGATCTTCATCCTGGTCGGCGCGACCGTCTTCGGCCTGGTGTTCCGCGGCGTCGACGGCGATCTCTGGGTCGAGCACCTGCTGCTGCACCTGCCGGGCGGGCAGCTCGGGTTCCTGATCGTGGTCAACCTGATGGTCTTTCTGCTGGCCTTCTTCCTCGACTTCTTCGAGCTGGCCTTCATCATCGTGCCGCTGATCGCCCCGGTGGCCGACAAGATGGGCATCGACCTGATCTGGCTCGGCGTGCTGCTGGCGGTCAACATGCAGACCTCCTTCATGCACCCGCCGTTCGGCTTCGCGCTGTTCTACCTGCGTTCGGTGGCGCCGAAGCAGGTGCTGACCAGCGACATCTACCGCGGCGCGATCCCGTTCGTGCTGATCCAGCTCGCCATGGTGGGGCTGGTGATCGCCTTCCCGGGCATGGTGACCGGCAATGTCCACAAGGCGGCGAAAATCGACCTCGAGACGATCAAGATCGAGATGCCGCACCAGGGCGAGGACAGCCCGTCGGCTTACCCGGGCGACGATGCCCCCTCGCCGTTCGACAGCAGGAAGCCTTGAGCATGGACACCACCCCCTCCCATCACCCCGGCGACCCGAACGCGCAAGGCGTGGGTGCGCGCGTGCTGCGCAAGGAAGACGCGCGCCACCTGCACGGCAAGGGCCAGTTCGTCGCCGACATGAGCCTGCCGGAACTCAGCGAGGTGGCCTTCCTGCGCAGCCCGCTGGCGCACGCCAGGATCGTCTCGGCCCGGCTGCCCGAATCGGGCGCCGAGCGCGTCGTGCTGCGCGAGGCCATGCCCGATGCGCGCGACATCGTGGCCGACTCCACGCTGCCCACCTACCAGTCCTCGGCCCAGCCGCCGCTGGCCTCGGGCAAGGTGCGCTTCGTCGGCGAGCCGGTCGCGATGGTGTTCGCCCGCACCCGCGCCGAAGCCGAAGACCTGGCCGAGCAGATCGAGATCGAGTACGACGAGCTCCCGGTCTACGCCGACGCCGACCGCTCGCGTGCCGCCACCGGCGAGCTGATCCATCCGCAATGGCGCGACAACACCTTCGTCACGCTGCACGCCGACAAGGAGTTCGAGGCGCATGCGGCCCAGGCGGCGCTGGTGGTGCGGCGCGAGGTCTCGCTGGCCCGCCAGTGCATGGTGCCGATGGAAGGCAAGGCGGTGCTGGCCTACTGGGACCACCAGGCCGACCAGCTGGTGGTGGTCAGCGCCACCCAGGTGCCGCACATGATCCGCACCGTGCTGGCCGAATGCCTGGGGCTCGAGCAAGGGCGGGTGCGCGTGATCTCGCCCGATGTCGGCGGCGCCTTCGGCTACAAGTGCGTGCTGCAGCAGGAAGAACTCTGCGTCGCCTGGCTGGCCAAGACCCACCGCAAGCCCTTCCGCTACCTCGAGGACCGGCGCGAGCACCTGATCGCGGGCGCCAACACGCGCGAGCACAGCTACCAGATGACCGCCTACGCCGACGCGCGCGGCCGCCTGCTGGCGCTCGACGCCCGCATCACGATCGACGGCGGCGCCTATTCCGTGTGGCCGTTCACGATCGGGCTCGAACCCGGCCAGGCGGTCGGCAACCTGCCCGGGCCCTATGCCTTCCGTGGCTACCGCTGCGTGACCGAGTGCGTCGCCACCAACAAGCCCGGCTTCGTTCCCTACCGCGGCGTGGCGCGCACCGGCGTCTGCTTCGCGATGGAGCTCACGCTCGACGCCATTGCCCGCGCGGTCGGCCGCGAACCGTGGGAGGTCCGGCTCGAGAACCTGGTGCCGGCCTCGGCCATGCCCTATGTCAACGTCGCCAACAAGCACTTCGACAGCGGCGACTATCCGGCCAGCCTGATCAAGGCGCGCGACCTGATCGACTTCGACGCCGTGCGGCGGCGCCAGCGCGAGACGCAGGCGGATGGCCGGCTGATCGGCGTCGGCTTCGCCACCTACACCGAGCAGTCCGCGCACGGCACCTCGGTGTTCGCGTCCTGGGGCACGCCGGTGATCCCGGGCTTCGATTCGGCGACGGTGCGGATCACGCCCGACGGCGGACTCGAGATCCGCGTCGGCGTGCACTCGCACGGCCAGGGCATGGAGACCACCTTCGCGCAGATCGCGCACGAGATTCTCGGCGTCGATATCGCCCACATGAAGCTGGTGCACGGCGACACCGGGCAGACGCCGTTCTCCACCGGCACCTATGCGTCGCGTTCGCTGGTGATGTCCGGCGGCGCGGTGGCGCGTGCCTGCAAGGCGCTGGCGCCGCGCGTCCTCCACATCGGCGCCCACCTGCTGGGCAGCACGCCGGATGCGGTCGTGTTCTCGGGCGGGCGCATCGCGGCCGGGGAGCGGAGCGTCTCGGTGGCCGAGGTGGCGCAGGCCTGGTATCTGCGCCCCGACCGCCTGCCGCCCGACGTCGACCCAGCCGGGCTCGAGGTGACGACCGGCTTCAAGCCCAAGGTCGACACCGGCGCCTTCACCTATGCGACTCACGCGGTGACGGTGGCGGTCGACCCCGAGACCGGGCACGTCGAGATCCTGGACTACGTGATCGTCGAGGACTGCGGCACCATGATCAACCCGATGGTGGTCGAGGGCCAGACCTATGGCGGCGTGGCGCAGGGCATCGGCACCGCGCTCTACGAGGAGACGCCCTACGACCGCAACGGCCAGCCGCTCGCCTCCACCCTGGCCGACTACATGCTGCCGGGCGCGACCGAGGTGCCGGCCATGCGCATCCACCACTTCGAAACCCCGTCGCCGCACACCGAGTTCGGCGCCAAGGGCATGGGCGAGGGCGGCGCGATCGCGCCGCCGGCGGCCATCTTCAATGCAGTGAACGACGCGCTGCGGCCGCTGGGCGCCGAAGTGTCGCAGACCCCGCTGACCCCTCGCCGCCTGCTCGAGGCGATCGAGGCGGCGCAGCTCGTCGAGAAGAAGAAGGTCGCATGAGGAACACCCGATGAAAGCCGCGAGCTTCGAATACCAACGCCCCGCGACGCTGCAGGCCGCCTTGCGCGCGCTGGCCGACGCCGGCGGCGCCGCCAAGGTGATGGGCGGCGGCCAATCCCTCGGGCCGATGCTGAACCTGCGCCTGGCGCGGCCGAAGCAGGTGGTCGACGTCTCGTCGCTCGGCGAGCTGCGGCAGGTCACGGCCGACGGCGACCAGCTGCGCATCGGCGCGGCCGTGACGCATGCCGAGATCGAGGATGGCGTGCACCCCTTGCTGCGCGACGGCCTGCTGCAGTCGGTGGCCGGCGGCATCGCCTACCGAGCGATCCGCAACCGCGGCACGCTCGGCGGCAGCCTCGCGCACGCAGACCCCGCAGCCGACTGGGTGCTGGCGATGGCCGCCCTCGGGGCGCAGATCGAGATTTCGTCGGCCGCCGGCACCCGCCGGGTGCCGATGGAGCGCTTCATGCAAGGCGCCTACACCACCGACCTGGCCGACGGCGAACTGCTGACCGCGGTGCGCATTCCCAGGCTGGGCGCGGCGGCGCGCTGGGGCTATTTCAAGTTCTGCCGCAAGACCGGCGAGTTCGCGGAGGCCAGCTGCGCCGCCGTGTTCGATCCCTCGCGCAAGCTGGCGCGCATCGTGCTGGGCGCGCTCGACGGCGCGCCCCAGGCCTTGCCGGCCCTGGCCGCGCAGGTGGCGCGGTCCGCCGCGATGCCGTCGCGCGAAACCCTTCAATCGGCCATTGCCGCGGCGCTGCCGGGCAAGGATGCGGTCGATCGCAAACTGAGGGTCGCGGCGGTCGAGCGCTGCCTGCACCAGATCTTCATTCCGGAGCTTTCCACATGACGTCCATCGCCGTCGAACTCAACGGCCGCACGCTGCGTCGCGACGTGCCCGCACGCATGCATCTTGCCGATTTCGTGCGCGAAGAGGGCCGCCAGACCGGCACCCATCTGGGCTGCGAGCACGGCGTCTGCGGCGCCTGCACGGTGCTGGTCGACGACCGGCCGGTGCGCTCGTGCATCGCCTTCGCGGTGGCCTGCGACGGCCAGAAGGTGACCACCGTCGAGGGCTACGACCACGACCCCGTGATGGCGCTGCTGCGCCCCGCGTTCTCGCGCCACCATGCGCTGCAGTGCGGCTTCTGCACGCCCGGCATGCTCGCCACCGCGCGCGACATCGTGCTGCGCTGTCCCGAAGCCGACGAGGCGCGGGTCCGGCTCGAGCTGTCGGGCAACCTCTGCCGCTGCACCGGCTACGTGGGCATCGTCGCGGCCATCCGCGACGTGCTCGACCAATGCCGCGACGGCGGACACGCCGACATTGCGGCGATGCGCGAAGCGCTGCAGGTCCACTGCGGCGAGGCGTCGGGGCTTGCGCCGGCGCAGGCCTTCGCGGCCTTCGACGCCGTTGACACGGGCGTCGCCGCGGTGGCTGCGGCACCGCGCAGCGAGGCGCCTTCGACGGATGCCGCGTCGGCCAACGGCACCCGGATCCAGGGCGGGTTCTCGGTACCGTTCCCGGCCGCCGAGGTCTGGCGCTTCATGGCCGACCTGCCGGCCGTCGCCGCCTGCCTGCCGGGCGCCGAACTGACCGAGCACACCGGCGACCGCGTGAAGGGGCGGGTGGCGATCAAGTTCGGGCCGATGTCGGCCAGCTTCAACGGCGCCGCGCGGCTCGACCGCGACGACAGCACGCGCAGCGCGGTGCTCAAGGGCGCCGGCCAGGATTCGCTGAGCCAGTCGCGCGCCAACGGCGATGTCGCCTACCGCCTGACGGAGGTGTCGCCGACCGCGACCCGGGTCGACGTCGACCTGCTCTATTCGCTGCAGGGTCCGCTGGCGCAGTTTTCGCGCTCCGGCCTGGTCAAGGACTTCGTCGGCCGCCTGATCCAGGAGTTCGGCAAGAACGTGGCGTTGCGCATGGACCCTGCGCGCTCGGGCGATGCGCCCTTGCCGCCGGCGCGCCTGAATGCCTTCAGCCTGGGCGTCGGCGTCCTCTGGGCGCGCATCCGCCGCTGGTTCGGAGCCGGCGACTAGCCCGCAGTTTTTCTCGTGTGTCCCGGCATCCCGGCGCGATTTCGCAGGATTCGCGCCGAGGGCGCAGCTTTGCCCGTTGATGGGTCCCTTTTGATCTTGGAGAGAACGATGATGAATGGCTCGCTTGCTAGAACTCTTCGCGCAGCGCTCGCATGCCTTTGCCTCGGCGCGATGGCCGCGGCCAGCGCCCAGGCCCCCGAGAAGCTGAAGGTCCGGCTCGACTGGACGCCCTGGGGCGTGCATGCCGCGGTGCATCTGGCCCAGCAGAAGGGCTGGTTCAACGCGGCCGGGCTCGACGTCAGCCTCGAGGACGGCAACGGCTCGGTGACCACGGTGCAACTGGTCGGCGGCGGCGACCAGTTCGATGTCGGCCACGCGGCGCTGGCCTCGATGATGATCGCGCGCGACAAGGGCGTGCCGGTGAAGGCGGTGGCGGTCTTCGCGCGGCTCAGCGACGTCGGCCTGCTGGTGCCGAAGGACGGCGGCATCCAGGGCCCCAGGGATCTGAAGGGCAAGAAGGTCGCCTACACCGCGGGTTCGCTGGAGGCGCCGTTCATCGACGCCTTCCTGGCCGCCGGCGGCCTCAAGCGCAGCGACTTGGAACTGGTCGGGGTCGACGCCGCAGGCAAGGCCGCCACCTATGCCGCGGGCCGCACCGACGCCGCGTTCTCCACCATTCCGTTCTTCCTGCCCGTGGTTTCGCTGACCCGGCCTTCGGATGCGATCCGTTTTGCCGACTACCAGCTCAACATGCCGAGCTTCGGGCTCTTCGCCACCGAGGCCAAGCTCGCGGCGCGCGGCCCGGCCATCGGCAGGTTCGCCAGCGTGGTCGCTGCATCGTGGACCTACGTGCTGAACGGCCACGAGGACGAAGCGGTCGAGGCCATCGTGGCGCAGCGGCCGCAGGCCAAGCTCGACAAGAAGGTGGTGCGGGCGCAGATCGAAGCGCTGCGCCCGTTCTTCCAGTCGCCGGCGGCGGCCGGCCAGCCGGTCGGCGTGCCGGTGGCTGCGGACTGGACGATCGCGGTGAAGACCCTGACCGATGCCGGGCTGATCAAGTCGATCAAGGACGGCAGCGACTTCTTCGTGCCGGGCCTGGTGCGGCCGGTGGTACTGAAGGCGGCGGGCACGTGAGCGCGGCGGCCATTCACGCGGACGGCGTCCGCAAGGTCTACCCCGGGGAGCGCGCGCTGACCGCGCTGGACGGCATCTCGCTGGACATCCGGCCGGGCGAGTTCGTCAGCATCCTCGGGCCCAGCGGCTGCGGCAAGAGCACCTTCCTGCGCTGCGTCGCCGGCCTGGAGCCGGTGACGGCCGGAACGCTCAGCGTCGACGGTCGCAAGGTGGCGGGGCCACCCGACCACCTGGGCATGGTGTTCCAGCGCGACGCGCTGCTCGAATGGCGAACCATCGAGCGCAACATCCTGCTGCCGATCGAGTTCGCCCGCAAGCCGACGCAGGCCTACCGGGCGGTCATGGCGCAGCTGCTGAAGCTGACCGGCCTCTCGGATTTCGGCGACCGCTATCCGCGCGAGCTGTCGGGCGGCATGCGGCAGCGGGCCGCGATCTGCCGCGCGCTGATCGACCAGCCGGGCCTGCTGCTGATGGACGAGCCCTTCGGCGCCCTCGATGCCCTGACGCGCGACCAGATGAACGTCGAGCTGCAGCGCATCTGGCTCGAGACCCGCAACACCGTGATGTTCGTGACGCACGGGATCTCGGAGGCGGTGTTCCTCGCCGACCGCGTGGTGGTGTTCTCGCCCCGGCCGGGCCGCATCGCCGACATCATCGAGGTCGACCTGCCGCGGCCGCGCCGCCTGGCGGTGCGCGAGACGGCGCAGTTCGGCGCCTACACCGGCCGCATCCGCGACCTGTTCCACGACATGGGGCTGATCAACGAAGAGCCCGCCCACGCCCTCGAGGAGGCTGCATGATGAATCCGTGGATGGCCAAGGCCAGGCAATGGCTAGTGGGTGCGCTGTCGATCGTCGCCTTCCTCGCGGTGTGGGAAGTGCTGGTGCGGGTGCTGCACGTGCGGCCGGTGACGCTGCCGCCGCCGACCGCCATCCTCGGCGAGCTCGGCAGCGAGTGGCGCTGGTACCTGGACCACGCGCTCTACACCCTGCTGACCACGCTCGGCGGCTTCGCGCTGTCGGTGGTGGTCGGCGTGGCGCTGGCGATGCTGCTGGTGGGCTCGCGCGGGTTCGAGCATGCGATCTATCCGCTGATCGTGGCCCTGAACAGCGTGCCCAAGGTGGCCATCGCGCCGCTGTTCGTGATCTGGCTCGGCACCGGCTCCGAGCCCAAGATCGCGATCGCCTTCCTGATCGCGGTGTTCGCGGTAATCGTCGATGCCGTGCACGGGCTGCGCTCGGTGCCGCAGGACGTGCTGGACCTCGGCACCGTGCTGAAGGGGTCGACCCTCGACTTCTTCTTCAAGGTCCGGCTGCCGTGCGCGCTGCCCTCCATCCTGACGGGCATGAAGGTGGCGATCTCGCTGTCGCTGGTGGGCGCCATCGTGGGCGAGTTCGTCGCGTCGCAGCGCGGCCTCGGCTACGTGATCCTGAGCGCGCAGGGCACCTTCGACACGCCGCGGGTGTTCGCGGCGGTGTTCATGCTGGCGATTCTCGGCATCGTGCTCTATGGCGGCCTGGCCTGGGCCGAGCGTCGCGCGACGCCCTGGCGCCGCATCGATGCCTAGGCCTGCGGGCGTGCGCCCTACCGATGGGGCCGCAGCTGCGCAATCAGCCGCCGAATCGCACCAGCGACGCCGCGCTTGGCCGCCACGATCGGGTCGGCACAGAAGATCGCGCGCTGCTCGGCCAGGGCGACGTGCAGCGCGGCATGGTTCTTCTCGTTGTAGACCCAGGTGCCGGACACGATGTGCGCGCCCGAAGTCACAGGAGTGATGCGAAGGTCCTCGACCCCGATCCGCTCCAGTGCCGCTGCACGCAGAGCCGCTTGCTGCGCGGGGCCGCCAACCCCGTCGATCGGGCGGGGGAAGGCGAAGCTGATGGCCTGAACCTGCGGGTAGTGCTCCGACATGAAAGCGCAGATCTCGAAGAAGATCAGGCGTCCGAAGTGCCTTCGCTCCTCCAGCATTCCCTGCGTGGGGGTGAACGCCTCGACGTGGATCTGGGTTCCGCCGTTCAGAACGAGCACTGGGTCCAAAGTCGCCAACAGGACACGTCCCTCATGGACACACATGGGGTCGCCGAGTTGATAGAAGGCATCGTTTGTCCCGGTGATCCGAATTTTCGTGAAGGTCATGTAAGGCGAATGCGACGGGCTTTCGCCCATCCCCGCGCGCCGTTCCTCGCTTGCCCTGAAGTTGGTAGGACAACTGTACTGGGAAGAAGGGCATGGTCCTTCGAATCGGCCGGCTCCGAGCGTTCTATCGTGACTTTTTTCGCGTCGGAGGAAACATTGATCTGGCGCAATTCAGGCGTGCGACTCGGCCTTAGGATTTCAGCCGGGTTCTGAAGTGTGGTGGTCAACGCGCCGATGCCGGAAGATGGCCCCCGTACAGGTCTCGAAGCGCTCGCGGCAAGGACTGCGACGGGCTGGAAGAATCAATCGCCAGGAGAACTGCCATGGCCAAGACCGACAAGAACGATCGCGCGAACGCATCGCCTCGAGCGGCAGCGCCTTACACGACGGTCCAGGAACGGCGTACCAAGGGAAAGGCACTGCGCGACAAGGTGCCGCGCGCCACGCATGCGGGGTGGAAGGCACCGAAGGACCGGCGCGACCCGATCAAACTCCTGCTCGAGACCAACGAGGGCCGCATGGCCGACCTGGTCCCGATTCGCTTCGGACGCATGTCGGCGTCGCCGTTCGCCTTCTACCGCGGCGCTGCCGCGCTGATGGCCGCGGACCTCGGCACGACGCCGAGCAGCGGGATCCGGGTGCAGGCGTGCGGCGATGCCCACCTGATGAACTTCGGCGGCTTCGCGACACCGGAGCGCAACGTGATCTTCGACATCAACGATCTCGACGAGACGCTGCCGGCCCCCTGGGAGTGGGATCTCAAGCGGCTTGCCGCGAGCGTGGTGATCGCGGCGCAGCATCTGCGTCTTCCCGACAGCGACGCGGCACGCGTGGCGACGGATGTCGCGCGCGAGTATCGCGAACGGATGGCCGACTACGCGTCGATGCGGGCACTCGAGGTCTGGTACGACAAGATCGATCTGCAGCGCTACGTCGATCGATCGGCCGATCCGGATCTTGTGCTGCAAATCCGCAAGCGCATGGCGGACCGGATCGAAGCAGAAAGGCGCAAGAGTGTCCCCGACCATCTGTACCCGAAGCTGGTCTCGGAGGAGGGCGCAAGGCCCAGGATCAAGGACGAGCCGCCTCTGATCTTCCATCCGACCGGCGAACAGGCTCTCGGCCTGGAGTCGGGGTATGCCGAAGCGATCGCCTCCTACAGAGAGAGCTTGCCCGAGCAGACGCGGACGCTGTTCGACCGGTTCCATTTCTTCGATCTGACCATCAAGGTCGTCGGCGTGGGCAGTGTCGGCACGATGTGTGCTGTCGCACTGTTCATGGCGGCGGACGACGATCCGCTGTTCCTGCAGGTGAAGGAGGCACGCCCCTCGGTGCTCGAGCCCTATGCGGGGAAGAGCCTCCACTCGAACAACGGCCAGCGCGTCGTGATGGGCCAGCGCATGATGCAGGCGGCGAGCGACGTGTTCCTCGGATGGACCCGGGGATTGAACGGCCGTGATTTCTATGTGCGCCAGCTTCGCGACATGAAGATGTCCGCCATCATCGAGGATTGGGACACGGGACTGCTGCGGCAATATGGGCGCATGTGCGCTCACGCGCTGGCCCGCGCGCACGCCCGTTCGGGTGATGCCGCGATGATCCACGGCTACATGGGCTCCGCGCAGACCTTCGACGACGCCATCGCTGAGTTCTCGGTCGAGTACAGCGACCAGAACCGCAATGACTATCGGGCGTTCGTGCAGGCCGTCCGGGAGAAGCGGATCGATGTCATCGTCGAGGGCTAGCGTCAGCGTGGCGCAGGCTCGCCGAGCAGGAACCCCGTGGCGCTGCGCCACCATGCTTCGTCGATGTATCGGATCCAGTCGTTGTGGTCGGCGCCCCGGACCACCTCGAGCCGCTTGGGGCCGGGCAGCGATTCGTACAGCGCCGTGCCGAAGCGGGCAGGAACGACGCGGTCGCGCTCGGCGACGACCACCAGCACCGGGCGGCCGATCGACGCGAGGTGGGCGACGCTGTCGTAGCGGTCGCGCAGCAACCAGGCCACCGGCAGCCACGGATAGTGGTAGGCCGCGATGTGTTCGAGCGTGTCCCACGGCGTGATGAGCATCAGGGCCGCGACGTGGTCGCGCTGCCGCACGGCCGCCGCGGCCGCCACGCCGGCGCCCAGTGATTCGCCGATCAGCAGCAAGGGCGGGCCGTGCAGCCGATGGGCCAGCGCGAAGGTCTGCTCGGCATCCTCGACCAGGCTGCGCTCGCCCAACGCGCCGTCGCGCGGGCCGTAGGCCGGGTATTCGGCCAGGATCACGCGCAGCCCGAGGCGGCTGAGCGCCGCGGCGTAGTAGCCGCGATGCCCGGCATGGCCCGCATTGCCGTGGAACACGAGCACCGTGCCGCGCGCAGGGCCCTCCGGCTCCGCCACCAGGCCACGAAAGTCGCCCTTGGCCGGCCAGGCGACGAGTCCGGCGGACGCCATCTCGGCGGCTTGCGCCCGGGCGGGGTAGTAGATCAGGCGGTCCTGGAACATGGCGGGCGCTGCCAGAGCGATCGCGCAGGCGGTGGCGAGCCAAAGCATGATCGCTGCAGGTTTCATCGAGGCTCGGTGGGGAGGTTCGACGGTGAAGGGTCATCCTTCGGCGAAGACGATGCGCTGTCAACCCCGGATTCGCGCGCATCGCGCGCAGGCCGCCCAGGGCGCGCCGCGGCCGCCACCCCGTACATCACCAGCGCCGCGACGACCACGGCGTTGAATCCGATGTGGATCGCGAGCAAGGTGGCCAGCACCGCTGCGGTGACCGAGGCGCAGCCGTTGATGCCCCAGGCCCAGGGGATGAGCCGGGCATCGGCGGCCTCCACCCTGGCCAGGCCGAGGGGAAAAGGCATGCCCATGAAGAACGCCAGCGGGGCGATGAGTGCCGCCGAGATCAGGATCCGCGCCGCATCGGGCAGGCCCATCGCGTGCCGGAAGAGCCAGGGCAGCAGGAGCAGGCACAGCGCCGCCGACACGGCGATGGCCGCCACCACCGCCGGCACCGGATTGCCCTTGAGCCGGCCCGACACGCGGCTGCCGATGCCGGCGAACAGCAGGAACGCGAACAGCACGACGGCGATCGCATACAGCGGATGGCTCAGGAACAGGACGAACTTCTGGATGAACGCGATCTCGATGAACATGAAGCCGAAGCCGATGGCCAGGAAGTAGGCCAGCACGCGCCCACGCGTTCCGGCGCCCGGCACCCGCCCACCGTGCGGTGCGCCCGGCCGTGCGACCCAGGCCAGCGGCAGCCCGATCAGCAGCAGGCTCGCCACCACCGCCTGCACCAGCGTGGCAACGAGCACCGGATAGCCCCATTCGAGCAGCGGCAGGCCACCCTGCCCCTTGAGCGACAGGAGCTCCGGCAGCGAACGCCACTTGAAGAAGTGGAAGAAGTGCGGCTTGTCGTCGGTGGCCGGTTCGATATGGAACTTGTAGCGCGCCATGAAATCGTCGCGCCCCGGACCGAGCAGCGCCTGCGCGCCGTCGAACAGGTCCGGGCCTTCGACCACGTTGAAGCGATTCGCCTCGTCCCGCCGCATGCCTGGGTAGAAGGCCAGATCGAAGGAGCGGGCGAGGCAGAAGCCCTTGATTGCGGCGATGTCCTCGGGGGTGAACGCGCCGTTCTTGACCAGCAAGGTGCTGGTCTTCCAGCTTCGTATCAACGCCAGCCGCGCGCCGGGGTCGCTGATGCCCGATCGCTCCAGCGCCGCCACCGCGGCGGCGAAGAGCTTGAGCGCATCGCGCGGCGGCAGCGTGACCCAGCGCGTGAATGCCAGCAGCCCGCCGGGCTGCAGATGGCGCAGGTCGTCCTGCACGGCCTCGATCGTGTAGAGGTAGTTCTCGGCGAGCGCGTAGAGGCCGGCCGAGGACGCACTGAAGGAATCGAGCAGCGCCACCTGGATCAGGTCGTAGCGCTCCCGGCTGGCCGCGATGAAGCCGCGCGCCTCGGCCACGTGCACGCGCGCCATCGGCCCGTAGACGCCGCCTGCGGCGGCCGCGAAGGGGCCCTGCACCAGTTCGACGACCTGGGGATTGAGCTCCACCGCATCGATGCGGCGGGCGCCGTGATAGTGGGCCTGCAGCACGTCGGCCCCGGCGCCGGCGCCCAGCACCAGCACGTGCGGCCGGCGCAGCAGGTGGTAGGGCAGCGCGGAGCTGATCTGGTCCAGGTGCGCCAGGCTTTCGCGCTGGCCGTCGAACCGGGTCAGCGCGTTGAGCCCTTCGCCGTCGGTGAAGACGCCCCATTGCGGCGGCGGCTCGGTCGATGCGGTGAGGCTCAGGCCCGGCGCGTGGCGCAGCGGAATGCGCGGGCTCTCGACCACGCTGACGAGGCCCAGGGGGCTCGATCGCTGCGCCACCACCCGGGCGCCGGGGATGCGCAGGGTCTGCGACAGCTCCTTGTAGGGCGACATGACGGGCGCCAGCCACGCCGCGGGCAGCAGCAGGAGGCCGCCGGCCAGCGCCACCGATGCGAGCGCCGGCCAGCGCCGACGCCCGCCGCATTCGATCCACCCGACCGCCGCCGCGACGCAGCCCAGCGCGCCGATCATCTGCAAGGCGTCGGCCGGCGCCACCACGAAGAGCAGCGCCACGATCCCCAGGCTGCCCGCGCCTGCACCGAGGATGTCGACGCTGTAGATGCGCGACTGCGCGCCGCGAAAGCGCGTCAGCGCCATGCACACGCAGGCGCCGGCGCACAGGAAGGGCAGCAGGAGCAGCAGGTAGACGGCCAGCAGGTAGGCCGGCTGGCGCGGGTCCCAGAGGAGTTCGAGCGGATTGAACGGCACGCGCTGGGCCAACGCGAAACAGCCGATCGCAGTGAGCCCGAAAGCCGCGGCGGCCGCGCAGAAGAGCGGCGCGAATCGCTGCTGCACCGCGCGCTGCGCCAGGGTCAGCAAGGCGCCGCTGGCACCCCAACCGAGCAGCGCGAGGCTGATGATCATGTAGGCGAAGTGGTGCCACAGGGTGATCGAGAACAGCCGCATCAGCAGAATCTCGTAGGCCAGCGCGGCGGCCGAGACCAGGGCCACGGCGATCAGCGGCGCGGCGGTCATCGACGCTCCGGGCGCTCAGCGCTGGCCGGTCAGCGGAACGAAGATCACCGGCAGGATCTGCCGCATCGACACCGTTCCATCGGCGTTCTTCTCGATCAGCATCAACTGCTGGACCATGAACGCCGCGCCCACCGGAATCACCATCCGGCCGCCGGGTTTGAGCTGGCGGATGAGGGGCGGCGGGACGTGGCTGGCCGCCGCGGTCACGAGGATGGCGTCGTAGGGCGCATGTTCCTCCCAGCCGTGATAGCCGTCGCCCAGGCGCACCTGGACATTGGTGTAGCCCAGTTTCTGCAGCCGTTGCGTGGCCTGGAGCCCCAGCGGCTCGATGATCTCGATGGTGTAGACCACGCGGGCCAGCTGCGCCATCACCGCCGCCTGATAGCCGGATCCGGTCCCCACCTCGAGCACCTTGTCGCCGGGCTCCGCCTTGGCCAGGTCCGTCATCAGCGCCACGATGTAGGGCTGGGAGATGGTCTGCCCATGGCCGATCGGTACCGGCCGGTTCGCGTACGCCAGATCGAGCTGGTTGAGGGGCACGAACTCGTGCCGGGGCACCTTGTCCATGGCCGCCATCACGCGCGCGTCGAAGGCGGGCCTGACGGTTTCCGCGGGAGTCTGGCGAGCCAGCGCCGTGATCTCTTCCGTCATCTTCCGGCGCTCGGATGCGAAATCCGGGGTGGCCGCGCCAAGGGCTCCTGTCGTGGCCAGGAGAAGCGCCGAAGCCATTGCACGGACCATGGGTGTGACCATAGTGCGCCGATCATGGCCGAGCACGAAACCGCGGTCCAGCGCGGGGGTGCAAGGCCATGGTCACGAAGAGGACGCTAGGCCGCTTGCTCCCGAAGGGCATTCCTCTTGCGCACCTGAAAGACGAACGCGACCACCTGCCAGGTGACGAAGACGGCGATCAGGGCCAGCAGGCTGCCGCTGATGGGCCGCGTGAGGAACGTCGTGAAACTCCCGCGGCTCAGGAGCAGCGCGCGGCGGAAATTCTCCTCCAGCATGGGCCCGAGGATGAAGCCGAGCATCAGCGGGGCGGCGTCGAGCTCCAGCCGCATGAACATGTAGCCCATGAAGCCGAACGCCGCCGTGATGAAGACGTCTTCCAGGTTGTTGTTGACGCTGTAGGTGCCGATGCAGCAGAAGAACAGGATCGACGGGAACAGCACGCTGTAGGGGATCTTGAACACCGACAGCCAGTAGCGCACCAGCGGCACGTTCAGGACCAGCAGGAAGACGTTGCCGACCCACATGCTGGCCACCAGGCCCCAGAAGAGCTCGGGGTGGCTGGCGATCATGTTCGGTCCCGGCTGGATGCCCTTGATGATGAAGGCGGCCAGCATCAGCGCCATCACGGCGTTCTCGGGGATGCCGATGCTCATCAGGGGGATGAAGCTGGTGCGGGCGGCCGCTTCGTCGGCCGCGGCCTGACCGGCCACGCCCTCGATGCAGCCGGTGCCGATCTCGTGCTTGTACTTGCTGACCTTCTTGTCGATCGCGTACGCGGCGAACTGGGCGATCGTGGGACCGCCGCCGGGCAGGATGCCCAGGAAGGAGCCGACCACGCTGCCGCGCAGGGCACTGGGGATGATCCGCTTGAATTCCGCCCAGGTGGGGATCAGGTCGATCTTGCCGTTGAAGGGCGAGCGTTCTTCCCGGGCGTCGAGGTTCTTCGTGATCTCGGCGATGCCGAAGCAGCCCAATGCGATGCTCACGACGCCGACGCCGTCCACCAGGAAGGGCAGGTCCATGGTGAAGCGCTGGGCGCCGCTGTTCACGTCGGTGCCGATCGTGCCCAGCAGCACCCCGATCATGCTCATGGCCAGGCCATTGAGCAGGCTGCCCGTGGTGACGAAGCTCACGCACACGAAACCCACCATCATCATGGCGCAGTAGTCCGCCGGACCGAACAGGAAGGCGACTTCACCCAGCGTGGGAGCCAGGAACGACAGCACCAGGATGGCGACCGTGCCGCCAATGAAGCTCGAGACGCCCGCGGTGAACAGCGCCAGCCCGGTCTTGCCCTTGAGCGTCATCTGGTAGCCGTCGATGCACGCCACGATGCTGCTGGCGTGCGGGATCTTCATCGTGATGGCGCTCACGCTGTCCCCGTATTGGGCGCCGTAGTAGATGCCGGCCAGCATGATCAGCGCGCCGGTCGTGGGAATGGAATAGGTCAGCGGCAGCAGCAGGCTGATGGTGGCCAAGGGGCCCAGGCCGGGCAGCAGGCCGACCAGCGTGCCCACCGTGCAGCCGATGGCGCAGTACATCAGGTTCTGGAGGGTCAGGGCGTGCGAAAAGCCAAACGCCAGGTTGTTCAGGACGTCCATCAGTAGAGGGGCAGGTTCAAGCCGAGGAGTTTTTGAAGGAGCAGGGCCATCGTGACCAGGCCGGCGGAGATCTTGACGTTGCGCACCCACGAATAGGAGGTGCCGGCCAAGGTGGAGAAGAAGACCATGAAGACGATGCCCACGATCATGTTCAGGTACATCGAAAGCCCCGCGAAGCCGCAGAGGCTCACCATGATGATGGCGATGTTCCTGAAGTTCAGGCCCAGGTGCACGCGTTCGACGAAGAACGACCGGACCACGGTCACGATGCCGATCAGGAGCAGCATGGAGCTCACCAGTGCGGGAAACAATCCCGGCCCCGCGCGGCTGAAGTCGCCGATCGGGTAACGCAGAGCCTGCAGGCCGAAGGCCAGAGAGATCGCCATGAGGAACAGGCCTCTGACGAGATTTCGATTGTTCATACGCGCGAAGAGAGGGTGTGGCCGGTGGTGGGAACAACCCCACGGCTGTGGAACCGGGCGCCGTATTGGCAGCGCGGCTCGATGTTCTTGCGCCGTCACTGATCGGAATCTGACGCATGCGTGAGGGAAATTACGTACCGGGACCGTCCCTCATCCAGCGCGGGCGGATCGACTTCCCGTCGTGAAGGCGAGAGTCGTCGTGAACGCGCCGGTGTAGCCTGTCGCCATGGACTCCCTGATCACAGCCTCCGCGCGCGCCCTCGCCACCGGCGACCCGCTCGGCGCCCTCAAGCGCGTCGCCTTGCGCGAAGACCCGCCGGCGCTGGCCCTGCGCGGCATCGCCATGGCCCAGCTCGGCGAGCACCCGCGCGCGCGCGAGCTCCTTCGGCGCGCCGCCCGCGGCTTCGGTGCCCACGAGGAGCTGGCGCGCGCCCGCTGCGTCGTCGCCGAGGCCGAGGTGGCGCTGGCCATGCGCGACCTCGGCGGCTCCCCGCGCACGCTGGCGGCGGCCTCGGCCACGCTCGAGGCGCACGCCGATCGCGCCAACGCGCTGCAGGCGCGGCTCATCGCGGCGCGCAGGCTCTTGCTGCTGGGCCGCCTCGACGAGGCCGCGGCCGCGCTGGCGCTGCTCGATGCGCGCGGCCTGCCGCCGTCGCTGGCGGCGGTGGCCGAGCTCACCGCGGCGGAGCTGGCTCTGCGTTCGCTGCGCACCGGCCCGGCGCGGGCGGCGCTCGCCCGCGCCCACGAGGCGGCCGATCGCGCAGGCGTGCCGGCGCTGCTGGCCGAGGTGGCGGAGGCGCGGGCCGCGCTCGATCGTCCCGCCGCCCGGCGCCGCATCGCCGCTGGCGAGCAGGCGCTGCGCCTCGACGAGGTCGCGGCGCTCCTGGCCTCGGACGCGCTGGTGGTCGATGCCTGCCGTCGCGGGCTGCGCGCCGGCGACGCCTGGTGGTCGCTGGCGCGCCGGCCGGTGTTGTTCGCGCTGGCGCGCGCGCTCGCCGAGGCGTGGCCTGGCGATGTCGATCGGGACGCCCTGATCGCGTGCGCGTTCCGCACCCGCCGCCCCGACGAGTCGCATCGCGTGCGCCTGCGGGTCGAGATCGGCCGCCTGCGCGCGCTCGTCACGACACTGGCGCACATCGAGGCCACCACGCGGGGTTTCGTCCTCAGGCCGCACGGCGAGCGCGCCGTCGTCGTGCTCGCACCGCCCATCGACGGCGAACAGGCCTCGCTGGCGGCGCTGCTGTCCGACGGCGCGGCCTGGTCGACGTCGGCCCTGGCGCTGGCCCTGGGGGCCAGCCAGCGCACCGTCCAGCGCGCGCTGGTCGAACTCGAGGCCGACGGACGGGTACGCTCGATCGGGCGGGCGCGGGCGCGTCGCTGGCTGTCGCCGCCGCTGGCCGGATTCACGACGATCTTGTTACTCCCCACTTCGCTGCCGATTGAATAGAGTTGTCTCCGGGCGCCGATCCGAGGCGCGTCACCAGGAGCCCCAGCGATGAGCAGCAAGACAGGCAAGGAAAGATCCCAGCCCACGGCGCATGCAGCCGAAATCGTGCGCGAGTACGGCCCCTTTGCCGGCGCCGACAACGTGCACGGCATCACCCACGATGGCCAGCGCGTCTGGGCCGCCACCGGGGCCAGGCTGATCGCCTTCGATCCCGGGAGCGGCGAGCCCACGCGCACGCTCGACCGGGCCTGCGACGCCGGCACCGCCTTCGACGGCACGTATCTCTACCAGATCGCCGAGGCGCGCATCGACAAGATCGATCCCGTCACCGGCCGCGTGGTGGCGTCGATCCCGACGCCCGGCCACGGGCACGACTCGGGCCTCGCCTGGGCCGAGGGCAGCCTGTGGGTGGGGCAGTACCGCGATCGCAAGATCCACCAGATCGATCCGGCCACCGGCGCGGTCATCCGCACCATCGAGTCCAACCGCTTCGTCACCGGCGTGACCTGGGTCGATGGCGAGCTGTGGCACGGCACCTGGGAAGCGGATCAAAGCGAAATCCGCCGAATCAACCCGGAAAGCGGCGCGGTGCTCGAACGCCTGGAGATGCCGCACGGCATCGGCGTGAGCGGGCTCGAGTCCGACGGGGCCGATCTCTTCTATTGCGGCGGCGGCGCCAGCGGAAAGGTCCGCGCGGTGCGGCGTCCGAAAGGCGCCAGGCCCTGACCGCGCACCCCGCTCGACCGCCGCATCGGCTGGATCGGCGCATTGACGAACCTTGAACGGCTCTATTTCGAGCCCAGGAGCACCCCATGAACACCGCGATTTCCGAAGCGAGCCCCGTGAACCATCCCGTCGTGTCGGCGGACCGATGGGTGGCCGAACGCAAGACCCTGCTGGCGCGCGAAAAGGAGCTGACCCGCCTGCGCGACCAGATCGCCCGCGAGCGCCGCGCGCTGCCGTGGGTGCGCATCGAGAAGGACTACGCCTTCGATGCGCCCGAAGGCCGGCGCGCGCTCGCCGAGCTGTTCGAAGGCCGCCGCCAGCTGCTGGTGCAGCACTTCATGCTCGGCCCGGGGTGGGAGCAAGGCTGCCCGAGTTGCTCCTTCATGGCCGACCACATCGACGGCATGCACGTGCACCTGGCGCATCGCGACGTCACGCTGCTGGTCGTCTCGCGCGCGCCGCTGGCCGAGATCGAGCGCTTTCGCCGGCGCATGGGCTGGCAGTTCAAGTGGGTGTCCTCGCATGGCAGCGACTTCAATCGCGACTTCGGCGTCAGCTTCACGCCGCAAGAGCGGACCAGGGGGCAGGGCGAGGTCTACTACAACTACGGCATGCAGCCCTTCCCGGCGGAGGAAGCGCCCGGCCTCAGCGTCTTCTACCGGGACGACGCGGGCGAGATCTTCCACACCTACTCGACCTACGGGCGCGGTGTGGAGGTGATGATGGGAACGTACAACCTGCTGGACCTCACCCCCAAGGGCCGCGACGAGAACCCGGGCCACGGCATGGATTGGGTGCGCCACCACGACCGCTACGAGCCGGCACCGCGGGTGAAGCCGGCGCCGGCGGCCGGTTCGTGCTGCGAAGCGAACGGCTGAGCCCGCCTCGCCTCGCCTGGACGAACGCGCCATGACGAACCTGTGGCCGTGGCTGGCGATTGCCGGCCTCGGCGCCTTTCACGGATTGAGCCCGGCGAACGGCTGGATGTTCGCCGCCGCCTGCGGCGTGCGGGCGCGCGACGGGGCGCAGGCGCGGCGGGCCCTGCTGCCCATTGCCATCGGGCACGCCGCGTCGGTCGCGGTCGTGGCTGGCGCCGTCGCACAGGGCCTCACGATGGACCGCGCGCTGGTCCAGGTCCTGGCCGGCGCGCTGCTCGTCGGCGCGGCGTCGTACCGCTTGCTGCGCGGCGCCGGGCCGCGCAAGCCGATCGGCGCGCGGGCCGGCCACGCCGCCATCGCGTGCTGGTCCTTCCTGATGGCCACCGCGCACGGCGCCGGGTTGATGCTGGTTCCGGCACTCCTGCCGCTGTGCCTGGCCGACGATCCGGCGCGCGAGATCACCGCGTCGGGCTCAATGGCGCTGGCACTGGCGGCAGTCGGCCTCCACACGGCTGCGATGCTGGCCACGACCGGCGTCATCGCCACCGGCGTGTGCCGCGGTGTCGCCATGCACCCTGGGCTGCTGAGCGGCATGGCGCTGCGCCGGGCCTGGACCGCAGCGCTGGCCGTCACCGGCGTGCTGTTGATGGCGCTGCGCTAGGTCCCGATGGAACCACTCCATCAGATGGCATGGTCGTCCCGCCTACCCCCCGCTGTTGACGTGAAGAATCAGCCCGTCCAAGGTATGGCCTCTTAGCAGCGGCATTGATGTGCCAACGCGTAGATTCGATTCAACCACTTCGACCCTGGAGGCCCGCTATGCAGTCAATCGAGCAACTACCCGTCATTGGCATGGACATCGCCAAGAACGTATTTCAAATTCACGTTGTGGATGCTGAGACGGGCGAGATACACAGGCGGCAGATCAAGCGGGCCAAGGTGGCCGAGTTCTTCGCCAATCGTCAACCCTCGCTGGTGGCGATGGAAGCTTGCGGAGGTGCGCACCACTGGGCTCGGGCTCTGCTTGTGATGGGGCACCAAGTCAAGCTGCTGCCCGCCAAGCATGTGCGAGCCTTTGTGCTGCGCGACAAGACAGACGCACTCGATGCACAAGCCATCTGGGTGGCTGCCCAGCAGCCGCACATCCGCGAGGTGCCCGTCAAGAGCGAGCAGCAGCAAGCTTGCCTCAGCCTGCACCGCATACGCGCTCAGTTGATGAAGATGCGGATCATGCAGACCAACGCTCTCCGAGGCTTGCTTTACGAATTCGGCATCGTGCTGCCAGAGGGCCATCAGAAGCTATTGCACTCCGTGCAAGCCGAGCTCGCCAACGCTCAGCAAAGGGACCGTGTGCCCGACGTGGTGGTAGTGAGCGTTCAGGAGCAACTCAAACGGATCGAGGCCTTGCAGGATGACATCGACCAGATCGACAAGCGGCTGGCCGCCATGGTCAAACAGAGCCGCCAGATGCTGGCCGTACAGGCGATTCCTGGCGTCGGTCCGTTGACGGCGACGGCATTGGTAGCCACCGCCACGGACTTCTCATCTTTCAAGTCGGGACGCGAATTCTCTGCGTGGCTCGGCTTGACGCCGCGCCAGGTTGGCACGGGCGGCAAGACGCAGCAACTGGGAATCTCCAAGCGGGGTGATACCTACTTGCGCAGCATGCTGATTAACGGAGCGAGAGCCGTAGTCAGCCGCAGTGCGCATAACAGTTGGCTCGAACGGCTGTTGCAGCGGCAGCATTTCAACGTGGTGGTTGTCGCGCTGGCCAACAAGATGGCACGCACAGTCTGGGCAGTCTTGGCCAAAGGCAAAGCCTTTGACCCGGTCAAGTGGAATTCGACCGCGGTTGCTGCGGCCTGAGATAAAGAGCCGAGTCTCGCCCCCTGATTGCGATGAAACCGATTTGAAGGAGAGCCTGCACGAAGCGATGTGATGGAGCACAGGGTCAAACCGGGGCGGGGGCATTCCAAACTGTCCCTTGGGCATCAAGCCCGGCCATCAGATAGGAACCTCGCCCGCGAACGCCATCAGGGCCAGCAGGAAAACCCTGCACAAACAGGCCGAATGTAAGGCTGCGAGCCCTTTGAACTTCACGCCGCCGAATCTTGCTTTCCTAGGGACGACCATGTAAGGGAAAGTACTCGAGCACCTCGTCAGCTGGACGGTGCACTGACGATCACCGACTTGAAGGCCTCGATGAAGTCGGCCACCTGCTTCGGTGAGCGTTCGCCCTGCGGCAGCAACGCCTGCACGCTGACGGGCACTTCGGGCAGCAGCGTGCGCACCTGCAGCGCGCTGCTCGTGGTGGCCGCGGCCGTGAACGAGTCGACGATCGCCGGCCCCAGGCCCTGCTCCGCGAACACCATCGCGATGTGGTGGGTCTGGGCCGTCAGGCCGCCCTTGGGCTCGGTGCCATGCCGCGCGCATTGCTCGGCCAGCATCGCCCCGATCGGATCGCGCTCGTCGATCCGGATGAATCCGCTGCGCAGCAGTTCGGCAAGCTCCACCGTGCTGCGCCGGTCGTTGCCGCGCGCGGGGCGCAACGACACGCACACGAGGCGCCCCGCCGCGATCGCCACCTGCTGAACGCCGGGGTGCTGGTTCAGGCCGTAGACGATGCCCACGTCGCCTTCTCGCAGCGCGATGGCCTGCGTGATCTCGTGCGAGTGCAGCATCCGGCTCGAGATCGCGAGGTCGGGATAGCGCTTGCGGAACAGCTTCAGGGCGTCCGGCAGCGCCCGCACCGCCAGGGAGGGCACGATCAGAAGCCGCAGTTCGTTGCGACCGCCCTGGCGCAGGCTGGTCGAGAGCCGCCGCACCGATTCGAGCCGGGAGACCAGCATCTGGACTTCCGGGTACAGCGCCTGGGCCTCGCTGGTGGGCACCAGCCTGTTGCGCTGGCGGGTGAACAGTGCGTAGCCCAGTTGCAGTTCGGCGTGCTGCAGCGTGAGGGTCACGGCGGGTTGCGTGACGTGGAGCAGCCGGGCCGCCCCGCTCGCCGTGCCGGTCAGCATGATCGCGTTGAAGACCTCGATATGTTTCAGTCGCACAGCCAACCTCCGGGGCATCGTCGTGGGCGACGCGCGTCATGACGCTGCGCCTCGCTGCCCATTGTCTCACCGCAGCACGCGAGGGTATTAGCCAGCTTAATGGTTCCTGGCAAACTTCCAATGCGACAAGCAGCACCGGGCGGCACAGAATTCGGGCATGAACTCGACCACGCCTCGATCACTGCTTGTCATCGGGCCGCCCGGGCACCTCGGGGCGGCCGACATCGCGGCGAAGCTCGAGGCCCTCTGTGCAGGCCAGGCGCCCCGGAGGTACCGGGTCCTGCGCGACCGCGAATCGGCGTTCGACGACGCCACGGCGGCGAACGACGCCGACGTGGGGCGAGGCATGACGCTCCTCGATTCGATCTGGCGGACCGCGGACGCCGGGCTGGCCGGCGCTTTGCTGCCGAGCTTCGCGTCGCACCGGTTCGCGTCCGAGCTGGCCCCCGTCTCGCCGGTGCCGATCGCGAGCATCATGGCCGCCCTGGTCGAGCACGTGACGGTCGTCTTCCCCGAGGTTCGCCGGATCGGCGTGCTGGCCTCTGCGCCGGTCAAGGCGCTCGGACTGTTCGAGCGTGCGTTCGAGGACCGCGGCATCGAGTGGATCTACCCGCGTGCCCGGGCGCTCGACGATCTGAGCGTGCTGATCGAGGAACTCGGCGTCGCGTCCTCGTCGAGCTATTCCGTCTCCGCCAGCGATCGCCGCAGGGCCGAACGCGCGCATGACGACGTCGTCGCCCAGGGCGCGGAGCTGATCCTGGTCGGAAGCACGGTCCTGTGCGCTGTGCTGCAGGAACTGACGCTGCGTGCGCTGGCCGCAGGGCTGCCCCTGGTCGATTCCAACCAGGTCTACGCGGCGTTCGCCGCCTCGCAGGTCTTCGCTCCGGTGCCCCGGCCGTTCAAGGTCGGTGTCGTCGGGGGGGTCGGGCCGGCGGCGACCGTGAGCTTTCTCGACCAGCTGGTGCGAGCCACGCCCGCTGTGCGCGACCAGGACCATCTCAAGGTGGTCGTCGAGCAGAACCCGCAGATTCCCGATCGGACCGCCTACCTGGTCGGCGATGGTGCGGACCCGACGCTCGCGCTGTACGCCACCTGCAGGAAGCTCCAGGACGCCGACGCCGACATCATCGCGATCCCCTGCAACACGGCCCACGCCTTCGTGAACCACATCCAGCCGATGCTGCAGATTCCGATCATTCACATGCTGCGCGAGACGGTCGATTTCATCGCGAAGGCCTACGGGGACGCGCGTCGCATCGGGCTGCTGGCGACCACCGGCACGATCGCGGCCCGCGTCTACCACGAAGAGATCGAGCGCGCGATGCGACAGGCCTTGACGCCGGACGCCGCCACCCAGGACGAGATCATGGATGCCATCTACGGGCCCCGAGGCGTGAAGTCCGGGTTCCGCGATCCGCAAGGGCGGGCCCGCGTGGAAGCCGCGATACGGGCGCTGGCCGGGCGGGGCGCCGAAGTGATCATCCTCGGCTGCACGGAGCTGCCCTTGCTGATTGAACAGGATCTCGGCTACCAGGTCGATGGCAGGACCGTCCCGATCATCGATCCGGCGCAGGTGCTGGCCCAGCGCTGCATCGCGTACAGCCGCGCTGCGAGAGGGTTGCCGTTGAGCGTGATGAGCCCGGCTTGCTGCAGCAGCAGCAAGGCGCGGTGAAGGAAGAAACGAAGACGCGAATCGAAATCCGGGATTCGTCTCGCCGGCTTCGTGTCAAGATGGCGAGCCATGCGCCGCCTGCGTTTCATCACCAACCGCCATCGCTCGCCCTCGACCAACCGGACCCTGGGACTGCTGCTCGCCTTCAATGCGGGCGCCGTCAACGCGGGCGGTTTCCTGGTGCTTCACATGTACACCTCGCACATGACCGGCTTCGCCTCCCAGCTGGCGGATGGCCTGGTGCTGGGCAATGCGAAGCTCCTGCTCAACGCGCTGGGCGCCGTGCTGGCGTTCCTGAGCGGCGCGGCGGTCTGCGCCATGATGGTGAACTGGGGGCGCCAGCACCATCTCCGTGCCGTCTATGCGCTGCCCCTGCTGCTCGAGGCCGCGCTGATGCTTCCCTTCGGCCTGATGGGTGCGATCACGCTCACCTGGAACACGCCCTTTGCGGTGCCGCTCACCGTGCTGCTGCTGTCGTTCATCATGGGCTTGCAGAACGCGGTGGCGTCCAAGACCTCCGGGGGCAGCATTCGCACCACGCACATGACCGGCAACATCACCGACCTGGGCATGGAGCTGGGCAAGTTCTTCTACTGGAACCGGGCCGGCAGCGCCGCCCCGGCCCGCGTGCACCACAACTCCCATCGCATTCGCATGGCCAGCGGGCTGGTGGGCATGTTCGTGCTGGGCGGAATCGCCGGGGCGCTGGGCTTCAAGTATGTCGGCTTCATCTGCACGCTGCCGCTCGCGGCGCTGCTGCTGGCGCTGTCGTTGCCGCCGCTTGCCCGGGATTTTCCCCGGTCCCGCCATCTGCGCCGGCTTGCGAGCTTCGTCGGCTGGCGCCCCAGCCCGTCGCGCCCGTCCGGCGGCGACTGACCCCGGCGTCCTCGAGCAGGGCGCAGCGCCCGTCCCCAAGGCCCATCAGGCCGTGTCCCCAGCCAAGCGGACAGCCGTCCACTGGGCCGCCAATTCGTCCGATGAATCCACGGGTGCGCAGTCTCCTTCTGAATGTTTGGGCGAAACGTCCGAAGTTGGTCGTCAAGGATGCACCAAATCAGGAGGTCTGATCCTTAATTCCAGAGCTGTCTCGGCCGTGCCGTTTTGACGAATCGTGGGGCGGCCTATTGAGGAGGGGTGGGCGATAGCCAACCGGGGCGTCTTCCGGAACTTCCCTGACGGAAGGCCAGGACGATGAGCCAAGGACAAGAAGCGGGGGGGAGGAATTCAATGTCGGAAAAGTCGAGACTCGTGCCATTGCGCCGCCCTTTGTTGGGGTTTTCTGTAGTCGGTGCGTGCGTGTGGGCGGTGGTCACGTGCGTATCGGGGGACAGTGACTCAGGCAGCGGGGCCGCCGCAGCGCAAGCGGACGCTGCGATCGTGAACGCCGAGGCCTGCACGATGGATTCGCTGTGCATGGCTGACCGGGACGTTTTCATCGCCGTGAGCATCTGTCGCCAACACATAGAGCAACTTTCCGATCACTCCGTCAAGTGGACCGACGGAATGCTGCACGGCAAGTTCAGCAGGTCTCGATGGCGCAATCCGGCGCACGACGCCTTCACGTTCACATTCGTGCAAGACGAAGCAGAGCCGAAAGTCGGCCTGGGTGCGTTCGCGCCGTTGATCTACGAGTGTGATGTAGATCTCGATCTCAAGGACGTTCTGGATGTACGGGTGAGGGAAGGGCGGTTGCCGGTCCAGCTGAGCATCAACCTCAGGGTTGTCCGATACCTGCCGTTGCGACGCGAAGCTCCGAGCACGACAACGGCCTGACTCGCCGCGCGCTCGCACGCAGCCGGTCCCGAAGCGGGCAGAGCTCCATGGCGTCGGCCAAGGTAGCGTGGAAGTCTTGAACGTTCAAGCTCAGGAGCTCATGAATGCACTCGGCTTGTGCCGCACTGAAGCGCGTTGGCGTCAATGACTTCAGGAGCTGCGCCACGCTGGATTTGGCGTCGACGATCATGTCGTGCAAGGCGAGGATCGACTCGACCTGCTCGGCAGTGAAGGTCGCCGGGATGGCCATGTCGAACGGCGTGCCGTCATCGACGGTCGACATGCAAGGGCTTCCCGCCTTGGTCGGGACGCTGGGGAACGCCGAGAAATGGCAAGCTGGATTCATGACCCCAAGCGTAGCGATCGCAGCCGACGCAAGGTATCAGATTCTTCCGAAAAGGACCCCGTCCGTCGGCAGGCCGCCCCGCCGGAAGCCAGTGTCGTTGCCGCCGCTTGCGCGGGATGTGCCCCGGTCCCGCCATCTGCGCGGCGTGCAACGGCCAGCCCAAAGTATGGATCTGTCGAGGTCACGCACCTGGGATGCGGCGCTCGCGCATTGAGCGCGGCCAGCTACTCGATCGCCTTGGCCATGTCCTCGACCACCTTCTTGGCGTCGCCGAAGACCATCATGGTCTTGTCCATGTAGAACAGTTCGTTGTCCAGCCCGGCGTAGCCCGCGGCCATGGAACGCTTGTTCACGATCACCGTCTTGGCCTTGTAGGCCTCCAGGATCGGCATGCCGTAGATCGGCGTGCCCTTTTGCAGCGCCGCCGGGTTCACCACGTCGTTGGCCCCCAGGATGATCGCCACGTCGGCCTGCGCGAACTCGCCGTTGATGTCCTCCATCTCGAACACCTGGTCGTAGGGCACCTCGG